>CAXXKV010000001.1:0-24876 GCA_963667185.2 Treponemataceae bacterium
TGACGCCGTAGCGGGTATGATAATAGTCCGAGTAGAGCTCCTTCCCGTAGAGGGACTTGCCATAGAGCGATCGGTCGCGGAAAAGCGCCTTGGAATAGAAAAGGTCAACGAAGGGAAGCACTTCAAGGCGAGGGATGCCGCCTCCGGCATCGTCGTGGAAAAAGGCGATAACCCGGTATTTTTCCCTGAGCCTCGCCATGAGCGCGAGGTCGACGTGGTCGGGCTTGATAAATTGCCGCATCATGATGAGGACATCATTCCGGTCCTCGTTGAGGCAGTATTCACTCGACGAGGTAAAGGTAAAACGGTATTTACGGGCGTTCTTGAGGAAGGGCTTCAGTGAATGGAAACAGGCTATTCTGTCGATGAGCGACAGCACGGTTATATTGCTCATATCGGTGTTTTACTATACAGTAAGCTTCTATGGAAAGTCCAGAACGGAAGATCAAAATAGGCGTTTTCTCCAAGCCTCTGGACAATTGGACAAGCGGGTCAGGACATCACCTCGACGAGATAATGCGCCACGTGCTTGATCTGAACGACAGGGCGGGCAACCCGTTTGGCTTCACCTTTATCCACTATAAACCAAGTAAGAACCCTATCTATTCGCGCGTCAGCGAGATTATCATCCCGCGAAACCCGCTTCGTGCCGCGCTCAAGCTCAGGCAATACCGCTTTGATATCCTGCATTACTCGCCGCTATCGGTATTTGCCCCGATGTTCGCGCTCAGCGCGAAAAAAATCGCGACGATCCACGGGGCAGAGGAAGCGGTGTACCCCGAGGGATACTCGCTCGTCGCGCGGCTCCATGAACGCTACGCGATGCCCGTCCTCGCGCGGAGGCTCGACGCGATCGCGACCGTCTCCGAGACGAGTAAGGCATATTACGTTTCGCGCTATCACGTTCGCCCTGAGCGCGTGTTCATCACCGTGAACGGGCTTTCCCCCGACATGCGCGTGATCGACCGAAAGGATCTCACCGTACCGGCTCGGCTCGGCGTTACCCGTCCCTACGTATTCCATATCAGTAGGTATTCCGCGCGCAAAAACCCGCTCGGCGTGCTTGAGGGGTTCGCGCGCTTTTCCGCGCGCAACCCGGGATATTCCCTCGTATGCGCCGGGTAAAGGCTGGGACTCTGAAGACGTGCGCGCGATCGCAAGCCGGCTCGGCATCGCCGAAAGTCTCATCACGCCGGGTTTCATCGACGAGCGCGCTGAGGTCGAGCTTATGAACGGCGCCGTCGCCTTTCTCTTTCCGTCATTCGCCGAGGGCTTCGGCATGCCGAACGTCGAGGCGATGGCATGTGGCTGCCCCGTCATAACGAGCTCCGTCTTCGCGATTCCTGAGGTCGTCGGTGACGCCGCGATCCTCCTCAAGGACGCGCGAGATCACGACGAATGCGCCTACGCCCTTGAGCGCGTCGCGCAGGACAGCGACTTTCGGAACGAACTCGTCAAAAAAGGACTTGAGCGGGCCAAACGGTATGACTGGGATAACAGCGCCCGGATACTCATGGACGCGTATAAAAAACTTGCCTCGAAGCGTTAGCTAAAACCAGGCGAAAAAAAGGAAAACACGATGGACGGAAACGCTTTTTTGTATATAGATCCCGGAACGGGAAGCATGCTCTTTTCAATCGTCATGGGTCTTGTCGCCGCGGCGTATTTCATGCTCAAGGCCGCGTGGATAAAGCTGAAATTCTTCTTTACCGGAAAGCTTCGCGGCGATTCCTCATCTACGAGTAAGCATGGCATCGTTGTCTATTCCGAGGGAAACCAATACTGGAACGTCTTTTCTCCGATACTCGACGAGTTTGAGCGTCGCGGCGTCCCGGTTACGTATTTCACCTCGTCAACGAGCGACCCCGCGCTCGCGAAGAAATGGCAGTTTGTCGCGCCTGAGTTTATCGGCGAGGGAAACAAGGCATTCGCAAAGCTGAACTTCCTCGAAGCGGACGTCTGCCTCATGACAACGCCGGGCCTTGACGTATATCAACTCAAGCGTTCACGGGGCGTTTCTCACTACGCGCACGTGCTTCACGCGGTTGACGACGCGACGAGCTATCGTCTTTTCGGGCTCGATTATTTTGATTCGGTAATTCTTTCAGGTGAGTACCAGAAGAAGGCAATCCGCGAGCTTGAGGTAAAGAGGGGAATTCGCGAAAAGGAACTCATCGTCGCCGGCTGTCCCTATCTCGATATGCTGAGCACGCGTCTCGCCTCGATTAAAAGGGACGATGCGGCGAGCTTTACCGTCCTGGTCTCTCCCTCCTGGGGGCCGAGCGCGCTCCTTTCGCGATACGGCGAGAAACTGCTCGATCCGCTCGTCAAGACGGGGCTTCACGTGATCGTTCGCCCGCACCCGCAATCAAAAAAATCTGAAAACGCGATGCTGAGCAACCTCGAGCACCGATACGAGGGAAAGCAAAGCCTTGAGTGGGATTACTCGAGCGAGAACGTCGCGACACTCGCGCGATCGGACGTCATGATATCGGATTTCTCGGGAATTATCTTTGACTACGCTTTTTTGTTTGACCGGCCCTTTTTCTATGCGGCGGCCGACTACGACGACGCGATCTACGACTCAAGCGACCTTGAGGAAACCCCGTGGAAGTTCAAGGCGATCTCCGAGATGGGCATAGAGCTTTCCGAGTCAATGTTCTCTGACATCGGTAATCTCGTTAAATCCGCCGCGACGAACCCTGAGCTCGCGGAGCGAAGAAAGGCCGCACGAGAGACTGCTTGGCAGTATAAAGGAAATAGCGCGGCGAGGATTGCGGACTTCCTCGTGGGAAAGCAAAAGGGCATATCATGCTAGACCTTCTTTTCCAAGTCATCATCTATCCAATACGGCTCGTTATCGAGCTCATCTACATGATGTTCTCTTGGGTATTCAAGGGAAACGCCGGCATAGCGATCACCGGCGTGAGCATCGCGGTCAGCATCGGCTGTCTCCCGCTCTACGCGAAGGCGGAACGCCTGCAGGAAAAGGAACGCGAGATGCAAAAGAAACTCGCGGCCCGAGTCGCGAGCATCAAGGCGCATTTCAAGGGAGACGAGCAGTATATGCTTCTCTCGACCTATTACCGCCAAAACGGCTACCATCCGCTCTACGCGCTTAGGAGCTCGGTAAGCCTTCTCGTGCAGGTGCCATTCTTTATCGCGGCGTATTCCTTCCTTTCACATCTCCACGCGCTTTCAGGCCAAAGCCTCTGGATCATCCGCGACCTCGGGAAAGAAGACGCGCTCATCTCGCTTGGCTTTATCACGTTGAATGCCCTTCCGATCGTAATGACCTTTATCAACATCGTTTCAGGCGCGATCTACACGAAAGGATTTCCGTTACGAGAGAAGGTTCAGCTCTATATCATGGCGCTCATCTTCCTGGTATTGCTCTATCATTCACCATCAGCGCTCGTCGTGTATTGGACGCTCAACAACGTGTTCTCGCTCATCAAGAATATCGTATTCAAGATGAAGAACCCGCTGAAGTTTCTGTACCTCGCGCTTTGCGCGCTTCTCGCGGTCTTTTGCGTGTATATCGCTTTTTTCCGGCATCACAGCAGAAGCTATCGACTCAGGAACATCACGCTGACGTTCGCGTTCACCGCGCTCATCGTCGCGATCCCGCTTTACATACGCCTTGCGCGGGACGCGGCGCGTAGGTTTTTCGTGCCTCTTTGGAAGGAACCGCGCGCGCGGTTTTCCGTGTTCATCCTCTCCGCCGTCTCGCTGTGGCTTCTCTATGGCGTGTATATCCCGTTTAACCTTGCGGCCTCGTCGCCCTTCGAGTTCTCTTTCGTCGGCTCGTATACGAGTCCTTTCGCGCTCCTTTTTTATCCCGCCTCCCAAGCCGCGGGATTTGCGCTTTTCTGGCCGCTCTATATCTATCTCTTATTCCCCGATAGGATTAAGGGGCTCTTAACCCTTTGCATGGGAAGTCTTGTCGCGGTTTCGCTCGTGAATATATTCATACTGAACGTGCCGGGCGGCACCGTCTCTCAGACACTACAGTTCATCGATGGCGCGGTATATCGTTCGGGAAAGCAGTATCTCGCGCTCAACGCGCTCGCATCGATCGCGCTCGTGTTCGCGTTCTTTACCGCGATTTCCTTTGGAAAGGCGCGATCGACGGCCGCGTTCCTATCGGTACTTACCCTGGCGACCGGAGGCGTCTCCCTGTATAAGGCGACGCTCATCAAGGCGGGCTTCGAGAAATACCGGCTTATTCGCGGCGAGGAAACCGGCTCGGGCACGGCCGATTCGACGGAAGCAGTGTTTCATCTTTCGAAAACAGGAAAGAACGTATTCGTCATCATGCTCGATAAGGCGATTAACTCGTATTTTCCGCTCGTGATAAAGGAAAAGCCCGAACTTTCCCGGGAATACGAGGGCTTCACGTATTACCCGAATACGCTTTCCTATGGGCAGAAGACGATCATCGGCGCGCCCCCGCTCTTCGGCGGTTATGAGTATACGCCGATCGGGATGAACCGCAGACCCGACAAGAAGATGGTTGAAAAGCACAACGAGTCGCTCCTCGTCATGCCGACGGCATTCAAGAATAATGGGTACGCGGCGATGATCACCGACGCGCCGTTCGTGAACTATCAATGGGTCGCTGACAACACCCTTTTCCGGGAGCGGGGCATAGAGGCGCGTAACCTCATCGGAAACTACTCTGCGCGGTACATGCGCGAAAAGCTCCCGTTCATGCGCGACTACGGCGCCGACGCGATACTTAAGCGGGATTTTCTACTCTTTAGCGTCCTCACGGCGCTTCCCGTCCCCCTGAAGAACGCCGCGTACAACGACGGGAAATACTGGAATTCCGCGCTCCTTTCGATCAATACGCTTTCGCTCGATAGCTACGCGGCGCTTAATTACCTTCCCGAAATTACCGCGTCCGACGCGAACGGAAACACCTTTACGGTTATGGTCAACGACCTCACGCACGAGCCGTCCATGCTCCAGTATCCCGACTATACCTTTGGCCCGGACATTGATGAAAAGAAAAACACCATACTCGGGAAGTCCGACTATTACGATTATTATCACGTAAACGCCGCGTCGATCAGGTTGCTTGGCGCTTGGTTCGATCGCCTCAAGCGCGAGGGCGTCTATGATAATACCCGCATCATTATCGTGTCTGATCACGGGTCGCGCGTGAGCCATCCCAACTTCGATTCGTTTCATCAGGACACTGTCACGCCTTATAACCCGCTCTTGCTCGTCAAGGATTTCGGCTCAAGCGGCGCAATCGTGACAGACCCGACGCTCATGACAAACGCGGACGTGCCTCACCTCGCGATGAGGGGACTTTTTGAGGAAAAGAACCCGTATACCGGGACTGATTTGTCGGTGGATTCGAAGAAAGGAGGGGTAACGATCGTCAGGGATGTTACGCTCCATCAAGGTTTTTCACTCGACCTCATGACCACGACAACGTGCTACGAAAGCGGCGCGTCTGCGTGGATCGTGACGGGAGATATTACCTCGAAGGATAATTGGAAGGAAGTAAAGGCGGAGTAGTTTTTTTACTTGGTACTCGGATGATTCGTTATTACGAGGGCGCTTAACGCCAGCTTTGGAAGAGAATCGTGTATGGCCTCTTGATGAGAAGGCGATAGGCGCGCCTTACGAGGCCGAAAGTACGCTTGGCGCGCTTTTTTAGGTCCGCGAGGAGCTCGTCGGAAGCGGTCACGTATTCGTTCATCGATGGCGTATAGCGCGCATGCCAGTAGAAAGGGATTCCGTTTTTTTCACACGCCTGCTGTAAGGCGAGCGTTTGCGCGATAACAGGATAGACGATTTTCGGGTTTGTGAAGGTATCTCCGACGCGCATGTTTTGATGGATTCCGTCGACCGCGCTAAAATGGTCAAGGCCCCTCGTGTCTATGAGGTTATGCCCGGCCCCGATGACGTGGATTTCCGACGCGCCGAGGAGTAGCGCCGCATACACGCTCATGTGCAGGCATGAGCCATGGCTTCCCCACACAAAAGATTTTTTCGCGATAGTGCGCGCGACCTTCCAGGTCGTGTAGCCTTGGCTGACCTCGCCGCGAACGCCGGTCGGAAGGTAATTGACCATGCGATGGAAATACACCTCATTGCACGCGCGTAAAAGGTCGCGCGTTTCTTTTATCGTCTTACCATACACGGGATAGGCAGAAATAAGCGGGGAAGTGCAATACTCTGGATGAGAGCCGATGAGGAATTCCGCGCGGTCATACTCGCTTGTGTAGCGGAACGTTGCGCGGGGAAATTTCACGTGGGCGAGATGGAGTGTTATCGCGATTTTTCCGTCGAGAAAATCCTCAGGATACCCGTCGAGGGTCGGGTCGGAGCCAACGATCCAAACGGGTTTACCCGCTGCCTTGCCGGCCAGATAACGCACGTCATGAAAGTTGTTTTCGCGAAATTTCATTGATAAATCCTTATAATCATTTTTTAAAAAAAATGCGACTTCCTCGCGCAAGAATCGCGGAGGAAGTCGCAATTGCCGCGTCCTAAAGCTCGCGGATGTATTGCTCGAGGACCTTCGTGAACGCGCGCATTTCCTCAGGCTTGATATCGCCGATGTTCGCGATCCTGAAGGTGTTCGCGTCCGAGAGCTTACCGGGATAGATCGTGAAGGAATGCCGCCGCGCGAGGTCATGGAGCGACTCGAACGAGTACTTCGGCGACGAGGGCTCAACGATTGCGGTTATGAGATGCGACTGCGCCTCTTCGGGAACGAGCATCTCGAGTCCAAGCCGCTTCACCGCCGAAACGATTTCCTTCCAACACGCGGTGTAGCGCTCGTATCGGCCCTCAATTGTCTCGATCTTGGTCTCGATAATCGCCTGCCTAAGGGTGTAAAGGCTCTGTACCGGCGGGGTAAAGCGGGTTTGGTGCGTCTTCTTGAAATAGAGATACTGATCCCAAAGATTGAGGTAAAAATTCCTCATGGGATAGCCTTTCGTGCGCTCAAGCGCATCCTTTCGGCAGAAGACGAAGGCAACCCCGGCCATCCCTTGGATGTTCTTATTCGAGGTAGAAGCCATAAAGTCGATGCAGTCCCTATCCATGTCGATCGATATCGCGGCGAAGGCGCTTACCGCGTCGACGATGGTGACAATGCCCTTTTCGTGGCAGTATCGGCAAAGCTCCGGCACGGGGTTAAGAAGCCCCGTCGTCGTCTCGTGATACACGATGACGAAATGAGTATATGAACCGCTATCGATTTTCTTCTTTAGGGCGGGAACGTCGATCGGAAGGTAACCCGATGACTTCCAGACATCGACGTTGAGCTTGTACACGCTCGCGATTTTCGCGAAGCGCGCGCCGTAGGCACCGTTATCGACGATGAGCGTTTTCGATCCGTCGGGAATGCAGGAAGATATCATGACCTCGTCAGCCGCGGTTCCCGAGCCGCCGAAAAGAACGGTCTCGATCCTGCCAGGCTTACCTACCATCAGGGAAAGCTCGTTTGCGACCCATTCCATGACGTCGCCGAATTCATGCTCGCGCGGGCAAATATCCGCGCAGACCTGCGAGTACTTGACGCTGTCGGTCGTCGTCGCGGGACCGGGATTTAAAAGTACCTCGCGGCGAACGGAGCGAAGGCTTTCATTTTCCATAATGAGGGGATAAATCGCATTGACGGCCATCGCGAGATGGCTTTCGTCGTCGATCTCGCGCCACACATAATGCTCTATCTTCCGGATACCGATTTTATCCTCGGCGCGTGCAGCAAAGCTAACCGCGGACATGGCGGTCTCGTATTCCATCTTCGGCTGATCCCCCAGATGCGCGGAACAATAAGAAACCATCTCGCTAAGCGTTGTCGTAGTCAGCTTCGTGATGCCCACGAGCTCGCCGAATACGGTACCGATCTCGGATAGTTTTTTCGAGTGACGGACGAGGTTCTGATCCTTGTCCGCCTCGAGATATACCTCGTCGCCCGATTTCGTCGCTCCGGAGGCGAGAATAACATTCTTCCTCTGGTCATTAAGGAGGACGGTCAAGCCGATATCATCGTAGATGAGGTCCGATTCCAAGAGGAGAAAGTCGCCCTTAACGAGGGGGGCGCAGCAACAGAGGGTTCCCATGCTTCCGGTTTCGGCATAACGGTCATTGCGCGCGAGGGTAATGCAATGGTATTTCGCGGCAAGACGTTCGTACCATTCGCTGCAATGTCCCGTTCCGATGATCACTTCCTCGACGCCCGACGCGAAAAGTTTTTTCACCGAGCGCTCGACGATCGCCATGCCCTCGATCTCAATGAACCCCTTGGGCATCGACTCCGTGCGGCCCTTGAGCCGTGAGCCGAGCCCTCCGGCCATGATTACTGCCTGTCTGACCATTTTATTTCGCCGTCCTTTATTTCGAGGTGATAAAGCCCATGAGCGCCGCCTTGTTCTCGGTGGGGCTTTCCTTGGGTCGACCGAGATCCTTGCGAGATCCCTTTCGCGTTCGTATCTCGATAAGCGTCGTTACGTTCTCGCGCGAGGCGAGCGCACGCTCGAGCTCCGCTTTCGTCCTGACCGTAACGGTCTTGCCGTAGCCAGCCGCCCGCGCGATGGCGGGAATATCGATCTTGAGCGCGATCGTCGGCTGTCCACCAACGGAGTCGTGCGCGCCGTTATTGATCACGACGTGCCTGAGGTTCGCGGGTTTTCGCGTGCCGATCGCCGTAAGCCCTCCCATCTGCATGATGACCGCGCCGTCCCCGTCGATGCAGGTAACATGACGGTCCTTTTTGCAAAGCGCGATCGAAAGGGCAATTTGCGAGGCGTGACCCATAGAGCCAACGGTCAAGAAATCCTGCTCGTGACCCATTCCGTGCTTTACGCGAAGCTCATAGAGTTCGCGCGAGGCCATACCGGTTGTCGAAACAAAGATTTCCCGCTCATCAGAAGCGAGCATGACGGCCTCTATCGCTTCCTCGCGGGACATCTCCGCCTCTACCTGCTCGTTTTTTATAAGTGTGTAGGGCGCGAAGGTATCCTTTTTGACGACGAAAGCGTAAGGTGCGTTCTTCTCGCCGATGTAACGATAGCATTCGGCGATTTGACTAGCGAGCTCATTCTCATCAGTCGACATGACGGAGTAGGGAATACCCATGGCCTCAAGGAGTCCAAGGGTTACCTTCCCTTGTTTTTTATGCTGCGGCTCGTCGTGCACGCCAGGCTCTCCGCGCCAGCCGATGACAAGGACGACGGGGATTTCGTATACGTCAGGATCGACGAGCGAAAGAAGGGGATTGACCGCGTTTCCGATGCCGGAGTTTTGCATGTAGACAAGCGGAATCTTTCCCGTCGCGAGATGGTATCCCGCCGCGAGGCCAATCGCGCTGCCCTCGTTCGCGGCGATGAAGTGCCGGCTTTCGTCGGCGTTGTCGGTTATGTACGCGCAAAAGCTCTTGAGAAGCGAGTCGGGAACGCCTGAGAAGAAATCGGTGCGGTTATCCGCAAGGCGATCAAAGAAGAATTTCGGTTCAATCATTTTGTATCCGCTCCGTTACTTCGTTCCGGGAATGAGCTCAAGGATTTGCTTGATGGGCATGCAAAGGGTATCCGCTTCCTTCGAGCGTTCGCTTTCGAGAATAGTTTGGGCGACCTTTACCATCGCCGGATAGGAGGCGCGGAGCATGTGATTCGCGTAGATGATGATGTTCGCGCCCCACGCATGAAGCTCCTGCTCGGTAAACTGATTGTAGGTAGTCGGCACAAGAACGATAGGAATGTTCTTGTATTCCTTCCGGAATTTTTGGCAGAAGTCCTTAATGTCGTCCCCAGACTTCTCTTTACTGTGGATCATGACGCCGTCGGCTCCTGCTTTTACGTAGGCAAACGCGCGTTCGAGCGCGTCCGACACGGAATAACCGGCGATGAGGCTTTCAAGGCGCGCGATGATCATAAAATCCTTCGTGACCTGTGCCTTCTTTCCCGCGCTGATCTTGTCGCAGAACTCCGGGATCGTCGCGAGATGCTGCTCGACGTCGGTGCCGAAGAGCGAGTTCTTCTTGAGCCCGACCTTATCCTCGATGATGACCGCGGATATGCCGTTTCGCTCGAGGGTGCGCACGGTAAACACGAAGTGCTCGGTGAGTCCGCCGGTGTCTCCGTCGAAGATGATCGGCTTAGTCGTGCATTCGAGGATATTCGTGAGGTCCTGGAGCCGCGTAGTAAGGTCGACCGCCTCGATATCGGGCTTTCCCTTGCAGGTTGAGTCAGTGAGGCTTGAGGACCACATGCCGTCATAACTGTGGATACCATCGTCTTTCGTGACCTCGATGTTCTCGATGATTAGTCCCGAAAGGCCAGAATGGGCTTCCATGATGCGGACGACGGGCTTTGCGTCGATAAGCCGTCTGAGGGTCTTCATACGAATCTCGGGGGTGGTGCCGAGCGCCTTTACGGTTTCGTTCAACGCGGAGGAATTGATGCCCTTCGTGTACGGAACCTCGATGACCTCGCCACCTTGGGCCTTCATGACCTCATAGACCTCTTCACGTATCTTGCTTAAGGACCCGGCCTTCCAATCGTCACCGTGTATGATATAATCGGGCTTGAGCATCTTGAGGTTTGGGACATAACTCCAGTCTTCTTGCGGGACGACCCGGGCGACACCCTTGATGTTCTCCACAACCTGCTTCCGCTGCTCATAGGTGAGATAGGGAAGGCGCTTGTGGGCGGCAATCGCGGAATCGGTCAAGAGACCGATAGTTACCTCGCCAAGACGCGCGGCCTCAGAGATGATGTTGATGATGCCAGGATGGATGATATCGCCGGTGATTCCTAGGTATACGGTCTTCATTTGTGTTTCTCCATTAGTGAATAGTTACTTTATATAGCAAACAATCGAGCGGGAATCTCTGGTTACCGCTTGCCGTAGTTATTGTCTATCCATTTTCGATACTCGCCGCTTTGAACGGACTCAACCCATTTCTTGTTGGCGAGATACCAGTCGACGGTGCGCTCAAGCCCTTCGTCGAAGGTAACGCTCTGTTTCCAGCCAAGCTCGCGCTTGAGTTTCGAGCAGTCGATCGCGTAGCGGCGATCATGTCCCGGTCGATCCTTTACGTAGGTAATCGTCGAAAGTACCTTTGCGGAATCAAGTCTCGCCTTACGTGACACAATATCGATAAGCTTTTTTAGAAGCGTAATGTTTTCCCATTCGTTCTCGCCGCCAATGTTGTACTTTTCGCCGGTCTTTCCCTGGTTGACGATTGTCCACACGGCAGTGTTGTGGTCCTCGACATAGAGCCAGTCGCGGATATTCTTACCGTCGCCATAAACGGGGAGCGGCTTTCCGGAAAGAATATTGAGGATCATGAGCGGGATGAGCTTTTCGGGGAAGTGATAGGGGCCGTAGTTATTCGAGCAATTCGAGAGGGTGACGGGAAGCCCATAGGTATGATGCCACGCGAAAACCAAGTGGTCGCTCGATGCCTTGCTCGCGGAGTAGGGCGAGCGGGGATCGTACGGCGTATTCTCCGTGAAGTATCCCGTGTCGCCAAGAGAACCATATACTTCATCCGTGCTGATGTGATGGAAGAGGACGTCGTCCCGCATGGAGCCGTCGGCCTTCGTCCAATACTTCCGCGCGACGTCGAGAAGGGTGCACGTCCCAATGACGTTCGTCTTGATGAAGGCGTCGGGACCGAGAATTGATCGATCAACGTGACTTTCTGCCGCGAAATGGATTACCGTATCGATGTCATGCTTCGCAAAGACGGCCTCGACGACAGCTCGATCGGTAATATCCGCGTGCTCAAAAAAATACCTTTTTCCGCCGAATTGTTCTTCGACATCGGCAAGGCTCGCGGCGTTTCCCGCGTAGGTTAGGGCGTCGAGATTGATGATCTTTCCCGAGAATCCGGGCGTCTTCTGAAGAAGCACGTGGATAAAATTGCAGCCGATAAATCCCGCACCGCCGGTGACGAGGATATTTGAAAGTTTTCTCATCGGTTAACCCCTCTTTGATTATACTTGCGTTTGCTTGATATCAAGATACTTCGAAAGACTTTCTTCCCATCCGGGAATTGCTATGTGCAATTCTTTCTGAATCTTCGTTTTGTCGAGAACCGAATAGGGGGGACGCCTAACCCGCGAGGGATACTCCGCGCTCGTGCAGGGTAGAACAGCGCACTCGCTCTTGATCAGGCCCTTCGCTCGTCCCATGCGATAGATCTCTTGGGCGAAATCAAACCACGATATGTCCCCGAGATTAGAAAAATGGTAAACTCCGAAGGGCACATCGTTTTTGGCGACGATGAACGCGGTAATTGCCTCGGCGAGGTCAAACGCCCAGGTCGGCGCGCCGCGCTGATCGTTGACGACTGAAATACGATCCTTCTCGTTCATGAGAGTGAGCATGGTCTTTACAAAATTCTTTCCGTACTGTCCATAGAGCCAAGCGGTACGAACGATGTAGATTCGGTCGTTAACCGCGAACGCGGCGCTCTCTCCGTTCCGTTTCGTGAGCCCATAGACCCCGGTAGGATCGGTCGGATCGTCTTCCCGATACGGCCGCGTTCCGTTTCCGTTAAAAACGTAATCGGTCGAGATATGGATCATGCGCGCCCCGGCAACTTTTGCTGCCTTCGCGACGATGGTCGGGCCGGTCACGTTAAGCCGCTCGCAAAGCGCCAGGTCGTCCTCTGCCTTATCAACGGCGGTATAGGCCGCGCAGTTGACGATCCAATCGATCTTGTCAACGCCCGTATACGCCTCAATGAAATCTGATACCGCGCTTTCAGAGGTGATATCCATGTCGCGATCCGTTCCGACGTATTGAATGCCGCGGGACTCGAATACGCGCGAAAGCTCCGTCCCCAGCATGCCCTTGTTCCCAATAAGCCAAATCATGATCGTAACCTCGGATGTTTTGTGTCCTTCTCGGAAAGCACGTATGCGATGCCCAGATCGGGCCATGCGATATTGATGTCAGGGTCATTCCATATTAGGCCGCCCTCGTCTTCAGGATGATAGAAATCCGTGCACTTGTAGGTAAAGATGGCTGTATCGCTCAGGACGAGAAACCCATGCGCAAAACCCTCCGGGATGTAGAACATATTGTTCTTCTCGCCCGAAAGGGTTACCGCGTGCCATTTACCGAAGGACGGTGATCCTTTTCGGATATCGATCGCGACATCGAATACCTCGCCTTCGATCACGCGGACGAGCTTTCCCTGGGGGTGCGTTTTTTGGAAATGGAGTCCGCGAAGGACGCCCTTCACCGAGCGGGACTGATTGTCCTGCACGAACTTAAGCGAGAGTCCCGCCGCGAGAAAATCCCGTTCCGACCACGCCTCGAAAAAAGCCCCACGCGTGTCTCCAAAAACCTTTGGTTGAATTTCAAAAAGCCCGTCGATCGGGCAGGGGGTAATGGTAAAAGGCATGGATTATATTGTCTCCGCGATAAACTTGAGATACTCACCGTACTCGGTTTTATATTCAGAAGCGAGTTTTAGGAGGGCCTTTCGGTCTATCCATCCATTACCATAGGCGATTTCCTCTATGCACGAGACATACATTCCCTGGCGTTTCTGTATTGTCGCGATGAAATTCGATGCCTCGAGAAGCCCGTCGTAGGTTCCCGTATCGAGCCAGGCCATCCCGCGCCCGAGCATCTCGACGGAGAGTTTCCCTTGGCTTAAGTATGCGTTATTGACGGAGGTTATCTCGATCTCCCCACGCGCGGAAGGACGTACCTCGCTCGCGATCTTCACGACAGAATTATCGTAAAAATAGAGTCCCGGCACGGCATAGTGGGAGCGAGGTTTCTCGGGCTTCTCCTCGATCGAAATTGCCTTACCGTTCGCGTCAAACTCCACGACGCCATAGGAAGTCGGGTCTTTAACGTAGTAACCGAATATCACGCCGCCACCCGAGGTCTCGACCGTATGAGCTGCGTTCTTGAGCGTGTCGCTGAAGCTCCGTCCGTAAAAAACATTATCCCCGAGCACAAGCGCGCACGCCGAATCGCCGATAAAATCCTTTCCGAGGATAAAGGCGTCCGCCAGTCCGCGCGGTGATTCCTGAACCTTATACTCAAATCGCATGCCAAGCCATTCACCCGTCCCAAAAAGATCGCGGAAAAGCCCTATATCGCGGGGCGTCGATATGATAAGAACCTCGCGAATACCCGCAAGCATGAGCACTGAGAGGGGATAGTATATCATGGGTTTATCATAGATTGGGAGTATCTGTTTTGAAATTGACCGGGTAATCGGATAGAGGCGCGTGCCCGATCCTCCTGCGAGGATAATTCCTTTCATACTTATCAATCCTTGTTCATTTTCTGTTTCATGGCAGTAATCCATAGCTCTGCCCAATCAAAATCGAAATAGCCTCTTCGTTCTGCGCAAAGACGCCGAATCATTGTATAGTATTCGCTCGATTGTACGATTTTCTCAAGACGATCCGCAAGCGAGGTGACAGAAGCCGGCTCAAATATCAGTTCTTCGTTGGAAAGCATATCGGGAATTCCGCCGACACGGCTTCCGATAACGGGAAGCCCCACGTGTAAGGCCTCAAGCACGACGTTCGGGTAACTATCGAAAAGAGCCGGAGTCACGAGAAGATCCGCTTCCTTCATGAAATCGAGCGGGTTTGATACCTTTCCGTGAAAGCGAACGCACCCCGAAAGCCCTGCTTCGCGAATGATTGCCTCAAAGGGTTCGTAATCCGTTCCCGCCGCAAGGATATCAAGCGAAACCAATTCCTTTATTGTATCGGGCAATACCGCCATCGCCTTCAAAAGATACGCGAGCCCTTTTCTCGTGCCAAGCGTTCCGACGAAAAGAAGCTTCCGGCAGACATTAGAGCGATTGGTGTTTGAATACTCTGCCTTAAATCGTGCCTGCCTGATATCTCCGCGAATGACCGCTGTCTTTCCCGCTGCGCGGCTATTGCGCGATACGAAAGCATCTCGGTCATGCGAGCTTTGAAATGTGATAAGCGCGGCATGACGCGTGATATCTTCCTCACGAACGCGGTTAAAGAGTATCATCGCGTGAAGCCGGGCCCGACGCAAGAGGCCGGGCGACTCGAGCGTAAGATACGAGCGCGCTTCCGCGACGGAATCGCTGCGGAGCGCATAGAGGGTTGGAATCCCGTATCGACGGGATATTGCCTTCGCGGCAGGCCAATGGGTTTCGCCGAATATGACGATCCAATCTGCATCGACCGGCCTTGAGCGTATCTCACGCAAAACGAGTTTTTTAATCCGCATTCCAAGAAATCGCGTTTTTTTCCACGTATAACGGAAGGGTACACTAATGGGGGAAACGTGCTCGACGTTCCGGTTGAGAAATGAGTTTCTATAAAGGGTAACCAAATGCCCTTTTGCGCCGATCCCTGATAAAAGTTCGAGGTATCGGGTATGCCCGCCGGTACGTATTTCGTTATTGAGGAAAAGGCCGATGATCTTCATACGCGTGCCTTCGAAACGAGAAAGTCCGCGACAAGCTTACCGGCTTCGCCCCTTCGCTGCCATGCCACGTCTCGCGTTCGCGCGCGCGCCGCAGAAAGGCTTTTATCCGCGGCAAGAGACGTAAGGATCGCGCCGATCTCCGGAAAGTCGTATGGGGTAATCTCGCGGCCAATCTCGGAAAAGGCGCTGAATTTCCAAGGCTTCTCGCTTGAGTCAAAGGCATCGTATGGCCTTGGGTCAAAAGCCTGGTTAAGAAACACAAAAGGGCGATCGAAAAGGAACGCGTAGTCGAAAATAACCCCGGAGAAATCGGAGATCATCACGTTAGCCCTCGAGAGAACGTCGACATTATCGCGCGACGAATCCCACTCGACGTTCGCGCATGAGGCGTATCGCTTTTCAAGCGCGGCGAGCATTGACGCTTCCGAAACGCGGGATTGCGGATGGGGGCGAATGATCACCCGATAGCCGGTTTGAACGAGCGGGTCAAGAAGATTCGATCCATACATAGAGAGTATACTGCTCGGGCCCCAAGAAGGGGCAACGAGCACGGTAAAGTCGCCTGAGCGCCCATCACGCGAATTTACGGCAATGGCGCTCAGCGCATCAAGGTACGTGCTACCGACCACCACGAGTTCCTTCGCGGCAATATCCCGTTTCCTTTCCAATTCCCGTATGCCCGCTATTTGATACTCTCCCGATAGAAGCACTGAATCGAAATAATCGAGTCCGAAAAGCCGATAGCAGGTGGCATCTCCGACGTCGTGAAGAAGATGGCAATAGTGCTTTACCCCACGCGACCGTTTTAGTTGATACACGTCGAGACCCGGGGTCGTCATGAGGCAAATATCGGCTTCCAGGAAGTTGAGCCGCGAAAAGGCCGTCATGCCCTTTCCGATAAACTCCCCGGTGATGCATGAATAGCTATTCGAGAAGAAGGGATCGTTCTCCGCGCTCGTCAAATAGGTCGCCTTGATCTTCCGTTTCTCTAGCTCATCAAGCACTGGCTGAAAAACGGTCCAGTATTGGGCACCTTCACTATAGATAACGATCGTCTGCGAACCGCGTGACTGCGTGGCATTCGAAGAACCGAGCAACTTGAGCTTGAGCGCGATGAATGCCTGCTTCGCGACGAAATACACGGTCGTCACGAGCCCGATAATGAGCGAGAAAAGGATACTGCCCGTACCGGGATCGATATAGAGTAAAACGCTCATCGGGCTTTCTCCCATTTCCAATTCGACTCATCAAAGATGCTATCATGGACGGTTATCCATTCGTCGTCACCGATACGAAAGGTATTGGTATTGTGGTCAACGAGTCGTCCCGCATGCTGCTCGCTAAGCCTTGGCTTTTTTTTATCGACGCTTGCGCTGAGGGCAAGCCCAGAGAACGGATTTACTGCATTCGCAATAACCCCTGTCGACAATATCGTCGGTACGTCCGCGTTGCTCATAAATGAGCGGTCTTCCCGCAAAGGACCTGTTGCCCCAAAATCCTTAACCAGAAGGACTGGACTAAAATAGCTTGGCTTGATCGACTCATCTTTAAAATAGCTGGGATACTTTGTTTGATCTTTGTAAAGAATGTTCTTAAAGCCATGGTCCGAGGCGATCACGATTCTCGTGTTATCGTAGACACCCTGGGCCTTAAGCGTCTCCATCAGGCGCCCTAGGGAATAGAACGCGGCGCTATTAACGTGGTAGAGCTGCCACGTTACGCTACTTTGAAAGGCGTTCGTGCCGAGATCGGTAACCTTAAGAACGAAGGCATAGTCGGGATACTGAAGAAAGGTTTGGTTATGGGTCACGTCGCTTTCGATGATCGTAAACGAGTTTCCTGCGTCGTCAAAACGCGAAAGGCGAGCGATCCGTTCGAGCGCGGCATAGCTACAGAGATACTCGTAGCGTGACTGGGTATCGGAATCCATCTCCCAATATCCACCCATGTCATAGATCGTCCAGCGTAGAAAGGCTGGCGAGATCTTGAAAAAGCCGAAAAATAGCATTTTTCGATTCATTGAGGTGCTGTGTTTGACCTCATTGAGAAACTCGCCCATACCGTTTTCAAGAAGCCACTCATCTTGGTATTTTCCGTTTAGACTGTATGACGTAATCGATTTGTACGGCGCATAATTACCATACGGCATGTCGGTAACCGTTACCGCCCAACCGTTTTCCGCGAAGAGTCGCGGTAACACTGTGCATGATTCGTCAAGCTTCTTCAGGAGTGGCTCGTTAGCGCGCGCGTTTATCTTTTCCGGGGTATATTCGTAGCCGCCAAAAAGGGCGGGAGCTCCCATGATAGTGTGCCCGCCGAACGAAAAGGTATTCGAATACCAGGTAAACCCGCTCATGCTTTCGTTCAGCTTTGGATCATCCTTAAAAATGTCGCCGACGAAGGGACCTATGGCGCGATCAAGCATGATAAAAAGTACGTTTCGCCCATTCTTCGTAAATGAGTACACGGACGTAGGTTTTGATCCAACGGCATCCTCGCTCTCGTGGGTTTTCCGTATCGATGAAAACTCCTTTGCTATCGCGTGCGCTTGAACGGTTGAAAACACAAAAAAGGAAACCGCGACGAGGGTCACGGCGGGAAGCGCTATTTTCGTGCCTGTTTTATGTAAAAGAAAGATAATGACGATCGCCGCTATTACCACGGCAATAATATCAAAATGGAAGGGTGCAACGGCCGCCTTAAGAGCGCCGGGATCGTCAAAAAAAAGCGATGGTGAGAGGGTGCCGTACTTGCCTTGAAAGACAAAGGCATTGATCGAGAAAATCGCCAGCGCGAGGAGCGCGAATAGGGCGAAGGCATCTCTCGTCTTTTTCCCAAAAAGAAAGAAAACGCAAAGTGGCCAAAAAACGAAACATCCAAGCGAGCAGCAGAATACGCTGATGAGAAGCGATAGGGGATTCGTATACTGCGCTGTGTATGAAAACTCTCGCACGGACGAAGCGATTAAACTACTTGGGATGACGAGCCCAATGAGCAGGGCGCAAGCGATCATTGAGAAAATGAAAATCCCCGTCGTTTTGCGCGGCGTGTCGGCAAGTCGTTTACCGACGAAACGTAAAGCAAATGATAGGTATTTTACGATGAGGGGCGCGAGCGCGACGAGCGAGAAGAGGAGAAGCGCGAACGTGCGCTGTCTCGATGAGGTCTCGCGGATAAATACGCCAAGAACGGCGAGCCCGATTACCGCCGTAAGCGACACATACGCGATCTTCCCCGCATGACGGGACTTATAAAGTATGTTTTTGACGAGCGAGAAGACATTGTTTAGCGTCCAATAGAAGACGAGACCCGAGGGCGAGTTGTATAGGAGAAGGCAAAACAGAGCGGCGATGACGTAAAGTTGGACCTTTTCCTTAGCTGAAAATCCTTTCGTATAAACCGCGGAGGCCGCGACATTGATTGCGGTCATGACCAAGGGAAGCACATTAATTGAGAAACCGGCTATCTTTAACATCGCGTCCGGAGACCCGAGATCGCTTATAAACCAAAAAGACCTGCCAAGCAGATCGGGTAACGTCGTCAGTACTTTGTAGGCCGCGATGAAAAAGGGGATTTGTATCAAAAGACCGAACGTGCTCCTGAGCGCGTACGCCGGGTGATAATGATTCTGCCGGTAAAAGGTCGACAGCATCATATACCGCTCGTCGCCTTTGAACACGGCCTTAATGTTGTCGATGCCGCGCTTCATCCTCCGCTGCGCGTCGCGCTCCTCGCATTGAAAGCGCTCAGCAACCGCATAAAGGGGCAGGCACAGCAGGTTAACGGTAAGGCTTACGCCGATGATCGAGAATCCGGTATTACGGAGAAAACTCTCAATGGCCCGGTAAATTACTTCAATGAGCGTGACTACGGGAAAGATAGTTATCTGATAGAGAATATTCATTAATCATGTGCCTTTTTGTTTTTCTTGAGAACGTTGTACTGAATTGAGCCATAGGGTACGATTGCGTTGAGGATTCTTTCGAGCTTCGCTATCTCCCGTTCGTGTAGCCTCCATAAAGGCCGTACGCCATGTATTCGCATCGCGGGATATCGCGTACGAACGAGCGGAAGAAGTTCCGGGTACACGCTGTAGTCTCCGTTTCTGAGCGCCTCTTCAAAGCACTTCGCGGTCTTAATCCCTTTGAAATCATCGCGCCAGGTAGCCGCGAAGTGATGGCAGATGCACGTCTTTTCCCCAAAGGACGAAACGACCATCTTCCCGTTTCGCGTGGTTAACGGTGAAAAATAAGATGAAGGATAAATCCTCGCGCGATCTACCGTAAGGATATCCTCATGACCCCTAAATCTTCCATCGACGGAAACCGACTGAACGCCCTTCCGCTCAAGGTCAAGGAAATACAGAGACATAAGGTACGGCATGTCAAAGTTCTTGATCGCGTAATGGAGGGGACCCGAGAAGGCAGACTCGTACAGGTGCATGAGAAATTTGAGAAGGGGATGGAACGTGCCGTCCTTCACTCCCATTGAGTGGGCCGTGAGCTTACCGTTTTTGACGCTTTCGACTCCGATGAAGAGATCCGCCTCAGGATCGGTCTGCGCTGAATCATAGATCGCCCTAAAAGCGTTGCCGTCAAGGATCTCGATGTCCGCGTCAAGATACACGCCACCGTACTTTTCGAGTAGCCAGCAGCGAAAGTAATCGGCGAGATACGCATGGTTTTTTTCGGCAGCGAGCGTTCGCGTGTATTCATTGAGGTCGAGCGGAAGATTGTTCTTATCCCACATCTTTATCTCGAAATCGGGGAGTTCTCGCTTCCATGTTTCAAGATAGCTCAGAAACGGATCCGGACCGTCGTTAAAGTTGAAGAAGATACGATGGATTATCTTGCTCATCGGGACTCGCTCCTAAATATCTGCCGGTTTAACAGCAATAGCTCGGTATATCTTCTGACGCTTTTTTTCTTAAAACGCAAACCGTTCATCGCGACCTTTACGAGACAAAAAAGGGTAAATGCAATATAAGACCGTATTGCGCCGAATTTCCCATATACCTTCGTCATGTATCGATACTTACTCTGATAGACGATCGATTTCACGCTATCGAGGTTTTCGAGGGAGCCGCCCTTTATGTGGGTAATCTCCGCCGTGGGTATGGAGTACGCTGTTAGCCCTAACGTGCGAACTCTATTGGCAAGCTCGGTCTCCTCATAATACATGAAAAAATCAGGATCGAATCCGCCAACCTGGTCAAAGACGCATTTCGGCATCATGAGATCCGCGCCCGTAACGTAGGCGACCCGCAAGGGCTTTTTTGCAAAGTTATGCGTCCAGTTCTTTCCGTACAGAAGACGAAATGAACCGGGGATAAGCCGCACAAGATCGGTCGCAGGTGAGGGGAGCGCGAGGCTGTGTCCATGGATCGGTTTTCCTTTTATGTCAAAAAGATTACCGCCCACAATAGCGCAGCTAGGGTTTCTCTCCACGAACGAAAACAGTTCGTACAGGGCATTATTGATGAGCACCGTGTCGCTGTTCAGAAAGAAAAGGTACTTACCCCTCGCGCGCATCGCGCCGAGATTATTGGCCTTCCCGAAACCCAGATTTTCTCCCGCGCAGACTAGCATCGTCTCGGGAAACATCTTCCCGACCATCTCGGCGGATCCATCGGATGAGTCGTTGTCAACTACGATTGTCTCGAACGACAATCCCGATGTCTTCTCCGCGAGAGACGACAGACAATCCCGAAGCATATCGCGCGTGTTATAGTTAACGATTATTACTGAAACGTCCATATCGCTCAAACCAACTTTATTGTATATATAATACTGAGCGGATCGAATCACACACAGAACGCTTATGCCTGTATCTCATACTGCCAGATAGGCTCGATAGTGTTCTCCCTGCAAGAAGCGGGATGTCGATGATTTCTCTGGTTAAACACCTCGAAGTAAACGCGGGATTTTGCGGTGGTTATTCGCTTCACGCAATGGATCGCAAAATCAAACTCGATGTAATACTCTCCTTGGGCGAATATCGATGTATCGATCTGAAGCATAACCGAATGGTTCCCGGCGCTCCTTAATTGCGCGTACTCCTCATCGGTCACGATGTCGCTGAACGAGTTTACGCATACGAGTCGTCCCTCGTTATTAAAGAACTGGACGCAGAGCACATAATCCATATCAGGATTCTTTATCTCAAACTCGATGAGCAAGTCGATGATCTCGTCATGAGGATACAGCTCCGCTCTATGTACCACGAGATTGCCATCGCCATCCGAGCCGGTCCAGGATTTATCGCGACCCATATTCTCTGGATTATTATAATAGCGAATGCAGGTATCGATATCGTCGCTTTTAATAAGGCTTCCCTTATCAAGGATTGCGCCTACGTTGCACAATGAGTGAACAGCCTGGATGTTATGGCTGACGAAAATAACCGTGCGTCCCTGTTCCGCGCTAATCGCGTTCATTTTTCCGATGGCTTTTTCCTGAAACTTCGCGTCGCCGACCGCGAGTACCTCGTCCGCGATGAGGATCTCGCTATCAAGATGCGCGGCGACCGCGAAGCCAAGACGCACGAACATGCCGCTTGAATAGCGCTTTACGGGGGTGTCGATATGCTGCTCGATTCCGCTAAAGTCGATGATCTCGTCGAGTATCCGGTCTATCTGCCGTTTCTTCATCCCGAGGATCGATCCGTTTAGGTAGATATTTTCCCTTCCCGTTAATTCCTTGTGAAAGCCGGTTCCGACCTCGAGGAGGCTCGCGACGCGGCCATTGATCTTGATGCAACCCTCTGTCGGCGCGGAGATGCGGGAAATCAGTTTCAAGAGCGTGCTTTTCCCCGCGCCGTTCTTGCCGATTATTCCGATACGATCCCCTCGCTTAATGTCGAACGAGACATCCTTAAGCGCCCAAAAACTATCGGGCCCGTCATAATACTCGTTTCCAAGTTTTGCGTTAGGATCAGGCTTACCCATTTTACGCGCGAAATGGCTTTGCATGTCCCGAAAGAAAGTGCCGGTATTAATCACGCCAAGCTTATATTGCTTTGAGACATGCTCTATTCGAATTGCTATATCGTTCATTGTACTATCCTTACGCGACGTCGACGAAAGTTCTCTCGCCATTACTAAACGACACAAGGCCGAGGAAGAGGAAGAAGACGCTCATGATCAAACTCGAAACGATCATGTACGGAGGCACATACCCGGCCCCATAAAACCAAACGCGAAAAAGCTCGATCGGAGCGGAGACGGGGTTTACATAAAAAACCCAGGAATACTTTTGGGGAATTTGCGATAGGGGATAAACGATCGGGGTCGCGTACATCCAAAGGTTTATGCCAAAGGCGATGAGTTGCTTAAGGTCGCGATACTTGGTCGTGATCGAGGTGATGATAAGTCCCATGCCCGTTCCGAGCGCGGCGATCCACAGGATTAATAGCGGAAAGAGAAGGGCATACCAGGTTGGATGAACGGGTGACTTCGTCAAAAGATAATACGCGTAGAAGATAATCAAAAGCCCAAACTGAATCGCTAAGCCGAGCATATTGATGAAGACCTTCGAGATGGGAACGGTTAGCCGGGGAAAATAAACCTTGCTGAAAAGGTCAGCGTTGATGGTGAAGGTGTCGCTTGAGTCCCTGAAGCATTTCTCGAAATACGTCCAGAGCATCGTTCCGCCGTAGTAGAAGAGGATATACGGAACCCCGTCGGTGGAGATATTCGCAAGGTTGCCAAAGACGAACGCGAACATGAGCGTCGATATCAGAGGCTGAATGACGTACCATAATGGGCCAAGGATCGTCTGTTTATACTGAGTGATAAAATCGCGCTTCACGAAAAGCCCGATAAGATCTCGGTATTTTATGACTTCTCGTAATTTGAGATCGAGAAGCTTATGCTCAGGCCGAAGGATCGTGGTCCATGTTTCGCTCTTATCGCATGCATCGGGTAAGGTCCGCGCTTCTTTCATCGGTATGATGCTCCTATCATCGTTAAAATTGCCACGAGAAGGCGGTCTCTAGACGATATCCGCAGAGTCGGTCCGTTGGCTCAAACTGCTTTCCATCGTATACGGGATTCTCGATGATTATCCAGGTAGCGCCCCGCGGAAAGGAATGTGTTTTTCCATATTTGATATCCAGAGTTCACTCCAAACGAAATCATGCCCTTAACGTCTTTTATCGTCACAGGAGTGCTCGTGTTGTTTTCCTTAATTGAATAGGCATAGATGTGATCATTGTCGGGATTCTGGCGATGGAAAAAGAGATTGGTGTATCCCCTGGGATAATAGAGCTTGAATCCCAGGTACTGGCTATTCCCACCAGTTCCATTTCCCGCGCCGAGCCATTGTCCCTCGTTGGTATACCCTTGGGTGATTTGATGATGCGCGTAAAAGGTCGATGCCCACTGAAACTGAAAATCCTGGGAGAGCTCAAGGTTAGACCACTCGAAGAGGATCTCGAGCGAGAGGGGATAGGCGGTAGGGAGACGAACGCTTTTTACCATGCCCGCCGTATAGACCATACTGTGGAACGGATAGCGTAAATAGGCATGAATATTCTGCTCGTAGTCATTGATTCCCGCTTCGCCATACACCTCTACTGCCGCAAGCGGAAGGAGATAGTCGAAGCCAAATGACCCGCGCTGATCCCAAACGTCCTGTGCTCCGCCGCCAGAGAGATTTACGGAAAAAAGATGCGAGATCGTTCCGAAACTGTCCTTCTCCCATTTCGCGAGGTATACGCGATTGATGAAGAGGGTGAGACCTTCGAGAACCGGGGGGGCGTAGGCAAAGGAAAGGCCGCTGATCATGTTATGGTCGTTTGAATCGTCCGTGTCGAAATAATCCGACTCAGTGAGGTAGCCGCACCACAGTCGTGCCTCAACGTCTCCGAGGTCATGACCCAATACGGCAATCTCCTGCTTACGGAGCCCAATGTCAAGCTTCGGGTAAGGCGCGGCATTGTTCGAATGGAGTATTGGGTTTATCTTCGCCGGGCCGAGCCAGATAGCCTGCGTCCCGAACCCAATGGTGAGTGTTTTCCAAGAATAGCGAATCTCGGAGTCGCCCCAGCTAAACACGTAGAACGGCTCATCGCCAAAGCGTTGCGGCGCGTCGATGCTCGGGACCCCGAAGTATCCATAGGTATCGGCCTTATCCGTGTACGAATCACCTGAATACGCCGGGTTGACAAGGGTGAACGATCGGTTTTGCGAGAAAGCGATCTGCGGCTTCAGGGTAAGCTCGAAGCCGTAAGCCTCGAGCCGCGCGCCTGCCGTGAGGCTCGCGTTAAGTCCCTTCCCTTGCCAGAGAGCCCCGTCATTTTGACCATAGGGCTCGGCGCTGTTATACGATGAAAAGAAATCCGGGCCATAGACGCGAAAGCGAACCGCGTCGGAGAGATTGCGCGTCGTTCCGAGGTTCATGCCGTTCCAAAGGTTGCCATCGCCATCTTTTACCGTCCAAACGGAATCCG
>CAXXKV010000002.1:0-37349 GCA_963667185.2 Treponemataceae bacterium
GTCTCGGCATGTGAACAGGTCGCGTCTTAACACTGCGCGCCTGCAGTCCTTCCAGATGCGCGAATCATAGAACGCTTTAGCCCATACCTTTGCCATTCGTCACGCATCCTTTACAAAACAAAAGGAGCCGCACTCGCGTGCGTCTCCATGTGGGACTTCGTCCCGTCTACATATTACTACATTCTAGCGTTACATGTGTTACAACTTTTTACCCCGCCTCTTTCATCTTCTTAAGGTACCTGTGCCTGATAACTCTGACGCTTCCTGCCGTGTTGCCCCCTCCGATATGTTCGGCGATCTCCTCGCTCTTGAACCCGCTGATGTATGTGTACTCGAATACTTGCCTGGTAAGCGGATCATCTATTGATTCAATGAACGCCGACAACGTATAGAGTTCGCCTTGAACCTCGGCCAGTTTTACTTTGAGCAATGCCTCGAGGTCTGCCAATGACGTGGCTGCAGATGCCACCTTATCAGATCGGCACGCGCCGGAAGGCATGCCCGTGATCTTGGAGGTCGTGCCCTCTCCGAACGCTTGCAACTCTTCAATGCGATGTTGCAGCCTCGCGACATCCCGGTTGAGGTATTTCAGCTTGTTGAGGTCTTGGTATTGCATTCCGGCGTTATCCTTTCTAGCCTTTATTAGGGTTCCATTTGATCGACACAAGCCCGCGCTCTGCGTCGATAACCACCGCCTCGCCCATGACGATCTGACCGATGTATACCTTGCCTTCTAGCGGTTTGTTCTTCCTCGCAACCGGCAGGACGTCAGCGGCAGGAAGAAGGTGCATTTCAACCGCATCGACGCATCTATGCCGCGCCCCGTTCGCGAGGATAACATCATGGGCGAGTTTGTCGAGGTCGCTCATCCGCACGTACTTTTCTTCCTTATCCATTCCGCTGCTCCTGTGTCAAGGATTCGATCAGCTCAAGTATCCACGGGATATCCTGCCGCGCGTTTGCGATAAAGTTTACGTCGGCCTGCATTTGAGCGGATGCCTGTTCGTCGGTCAGGTGAAGCGCGCCGTGCCCCTTGCCCGTCAAATATCCCCATCCGCGCACGTCGCAGATATTCCGGCAGACTGATCCATCCGACAGATACGATAGGACTTGATCAGAATAACCATCTGTTCCAAGCCAGAGTCCGCCAAAGGCGGCTTCCGTACGGGCTTTAATCTCTTGTAGGCGATTGGCATCAATTATTGGATTTGCCCTTTCCGCCGTATCCTCAAGTCGTTCGGCCGCGGCAATGACTACTCAATCGTATTCTTCAAGATCAATTGGGCAGGTGTTGTCATTGTAAAGCTCTCTCAGTAGCCCGGCGATCTCTGCCGCGGTTAATTCTTTCGCTCGAGCCTTGAGCTCCTGCAGGCGTTTGGTGTCAAGCATTGGGTTTATCCTTCTTTTCGTTGATTACAAGCCGTGCTTTGCCCATTTGCGCAATGTAGTTCTGATAGTATTCATCTGGCTGTCCGATGAACCAAAGGTGTAATCCGTTTTGCCAGCAATACTCATGTGTCAGCTCTACATCACCGTAGACTTCGCGAATAAGGTGTTCCGCCTCCTCGATTGAGGCGATGCTTTCTCTTGGGTAAAGCTTATCTCCGTTCATGGCTTCTCCTCCCCGCCTTCCGGCACGTCGAAGATGGTTCCGATGATCTCAACAGAACAATCCGCGCCTTTGAGATACGACAGTCCGTTAGAATCGCAATCAATATGCGGGATGCAGTCGAACGCTGGATAATCGTCTTCTCCGCAGTAGGCTATCGAGTATTCCGAAATCTCGCCTTCCTC
Source organism: Treponemataceae bacterium (assembly GCA_963667185.2). Lineage (GTDB taxonomy): Bacteria > Spirochaetota > Spirochaetia > Treponematales > Treponemataceae > Teretinema. Next base: position 1,795 of record CAXXKV010000002.1, read on the forward strand.
ATCCGCTTTGATGCGGTCACCCTCAAAAATCTTCTTTTTTTCGCAGGCAAGTATCCCTGTGAATTGCCCTACGGTTTCTGGGATAGCAAGCGCGAACCCCATGCCGAGATATCTCATTTCCGTCCTATGTTTTCGGCTGCCGCCACAATAGAACCGGATTGCCTTGCTGGATACAAGCCATTCCCCGATGTAGCAATGGCCGCTCTCGCTTTTGATAAGGGATCCTTCGACCCATGTACCGCGCTTTTCCGCGCCATTGACCAGAATCACGGATTCGCCGAGTTGGTTCTCATGGAACCCTCTGAAAAGAATCTCTCTCATTTCGTTTTTCCTCCCGTTAGGTTCGCCCCACATTTTGGGGCGAGCCTCTTACGATTACTGGCACCAGATGATTTTGTTATCGCGGATGAAGTAGTGCGCTCCGCAACGAAACTGTAATATCGACGGATTGAGTGTCACTTTTCCGTCTTGAAACGTGATACCCCAGCCGGGACGTCCTGCTTCTCCTTTATTGTTTACTGGTAGGATCAGGAGATCACCGCATCCGCACGGGCAGTTTAACTCCACCTGCACGGGCGCTCCCGTTCCCTTGGTGATGATATAGAGTTCCCCGTCCGGCATAGGAAAGACGTCTTGCTCTCGTTCTTCCACCTTGGAGAATTCATTGATTCTCATTAGGTTCGTCCTCCTTTGTGACGGCTGTCGCATCTGGGTTTGCTTCGTAGAGCTTTTCCCAGAGATATTTAATGACGGCTACCATGCTGTCCTTTGCAATGCCATTATGGGTCGGCATGGTTACAACCCTTAGAATTGCTTCTGCTTTTTGCAGTTCGTCAAACTTGTCATCGTTGATTTGGTCAAATATGGCGCACGCTTTCCCCGTGTTCATAATGCCTTTAATCATTTGGTTTCTCCCTTCCCCGCAGCGGACTCTGCCTCAACCGCAGCATCAAAAAGCTCTCCGTAGCAGAATTCCTCTCCTTCGGCAAGAATGTCTCGATTATGTGAAACAGATTCGCATGTTTGGCATAGATGGTACGTAAAGGCATGTCCGCCGTCCGCGCAGCTTGCACGCGCCATCAACGTTCCGGATTGAAAAGGTCTTCCGCACCCAAAGCAATTGTGTGTCGCGCGTGTTTTCACGACCTTGTATGACAATATCTCTCCCATGGATTACTCCTTCCCCGCAGCAGCGGTTGTGTCAATCGGTTTCTCCGGTCTGCGCTTTCTGCAATGCTTTATCGGGCAAGTGCCGTCCTTTTCGTGACTATCGCAGCACTGACCGTCATAATCAAACCAGTCAAACTCGCACGTTACGCACGGGCAATCAGGATTGTCTCTTAAGCATCCAGGTGCATGTAAGCCTGCCATGGTTATTCCTCTTTCTGCGCAGAAACGCGGTCGAGTGTTGTACGCTGTCGGCGCAGTAAACGCAATAGGTTCTCCTCGCATTTCGTGAGCTTATATGGCCCGCCGAAATTCTCAACCGCGTGCGCGTGCAGCTGGCGTATCATCGTCTCGTTGCGAACCTTAGCCTCACGTAGTGGTGTCATTGGCCGCGGCATTGTTTGGCTCCTTCCCCATAGAAGCGGATAATTTCGGGAATACCGCTCCGTCGCACCATTTTTTAAATGCGTTGTAGAGCAGGTAGATTTTTGTACCGTCGTCAACTTCCCGCCACAAGCATCGCTTTACTATCCTCATACTTCCGCTGTCGTAGTATGCGATGACGCCGATGTCGTCCGCGACCTCATCTGCGATTCTTTTTGCAAGATCGGCTGGTGCGGCGTAATAGTTTTCGTTCCCGTGAAAATTGTGCCCGTTTTTGCTCTTGAAATCGGAATAGGTGATTTTTACTTCGTAACAGGTGATCATCATTCCAACAGTCGACATTCTCGACTTATAAACGCATGGTTTACATTTCTGTTCGTCAACTTGATCTGATCCGTCTCGAAAGCACTTCCCTGGTGTCCTGGTGTTCTCAATGCACGGATCTCGGTTAAGCCGTTCATGGTCGATTATTCGGCATATCAGCGTGCTGCTTTCGTAATAATCCTCAAAACGAATACTGTCGACAATCCCCGTTGGCGTCCAAACCTCATCCGCCCACCGAATTGTCCGCATCACGGCGTTCAGCTTTGGGTTGAAATAGTGCGTTGCAGCCTTGATGGCTTTTGTCAGCTCCGTTTCCATCTATTCGATCCTCTCTGTGTTTGCGATGGTGTCATGACACCGCTTGCATTTCCAGGATCCGTTTTTCTTGTAGATGTTGACGAGGGTTCTCCCACATTCCGGGCATGTCTCTTGGTGCCATACTGGAATCTCATCCGGTTTGCGTAAAATACGGAGCGCCCGATCAAGACCAAAGGGGTCGTACGCGTACATGGCTATACCTCCACGACCGCCGCGCGCCTCTCCACAAGCATGGTTGCTTCCTTGGTTTTGGCGGTGCTGACGAGGCTTTGACCTTGCAGGATGATTGGAAGAGGAAGGTGCTTCCTGTTCTTCGTGTTCTTCATCGCTCTCTCGATGTTGATTCTCTGGGATAATGTCGACGCGAGTTCACGGTCTATTTGGTAGGGTGTGCGTTTCATGTTTTTTCCTTTCCGCGCTCAGCGCTTTTCCCCCAGCTTCCTCGCTTAAAAACCACACATCGTCGAGTTGTTTCTCGCTTACCGCGCAAAAATGCCCGAGGTGGTAGATGGTGAGGTTGTTGTAGTTGATCGAGATTCCATGAACACGCATTTTATGCAGCTCGATTTTGTCGCGGTCTAAAAACCAAGCATCCGCTCCGATGTTGCACGCCCTTATGGTTATGCGGCCCTCTTTTTGTGCTTTCACGATTTCTTGCGTTTGCTCTAGCCGATCCGCCGCGAGAAGGCGTACATCACCGCCGATATAGACAACGCCCATGGCTCGGAAGGTTTCTTTCTCGTGGGCGACGTCGGCGCGCAAGCGGTCGATGATCTGCTCGGTAGTCGCGTCGTCCGGTAGAGAGTCGACCTTTGCCGGAAATGGCATTTTAAATGAGCCGAACCTGCCGTGCTTATTTCCCGCCCTGGTACCTCCCGAGAGCGCAGAGTTTTTTCAGCGAATCCCATACCGCGCACTCGCCGCGAACGCACCTGACGCCTTTTTTATCTGTTCCATCTCTTCGTCGTTAAGCGATGCGCCGCGCAATGCGATGGACATCATCACCGCACTCGACAGAAGAGGACATACCTTGTTTCCTTCGCTCATAAGCCGCTCCTTTGCGTGATATAACTCATGGCTTCCCGCAGGATCTGCCGGTCGCCGTATGACAAAGAGTTGGTCTCAGAGACTCTCCTGAGACCAGCGGTGATCTCGGGCGCTCGTTCGTTCGCATACATCGCGGGCATCGGCGGCGGAGGCGGGTATGCTCCTGTATCGACAGTGTTCTTTTTGCGCTGAGCTTTTGCGCACATAGCCGCGACCTGCACCCATTCAGCAGCCGCGCGCAGCGCCGCGGTCTCCATCACCGCGAGAACGTCGGGGTTGACCTGATCATGCCTGACGTCGTCCCAGTATTGTTCAAATGCTTTTTCGAACTCAAATGCCGATTCCTCGGCTTCCTGTTTTTCCTCGAGAATGACGGCATATGATTCGTGGTGGCTGTTGTTGTGGGGTCCGAACTTCTTTGAAGCGCGCTTCAGCTCTTCTTGTTCGGATTTAATGATGGAAAATAGCAGTTCTTTCATTTGACCTCCCGGTATGTTTTAGTATTTCGTAAAAGCACGCTTTATCAACGAGTTCATCATAGAGATCGTCCGGCAGATGGATCTCGGTGCCTGAATCAGTGAAATCTATTGGGATGTATTGGTATGTGACCTCCACGGGACCGTCTTCGGCGGCGACAACGAGTGTGTCCAGCCGTGTTTTGATCTCTCTTGCTTTCAGTACCTCTCCGTTCCGTTTGACGATCGCTGTTTTCAGATTCGCGTTCAGATAAAGGCTGGAAAGGGTGATGAAGCCGTCTATGATTTCATGCTTCGTGGTTTCAGTCACCTGATGTAAGTAGGCGATGATGACGGATGCGGATCTGATGGAATCTCGAATGCTTGATTCGTTGGTATAGCTAATTCGTTCGGTAACAGCATCGACCACGCGTTTTACATTCATGCCATTTCCTCGGGGCGTTCGATGCGCTCGAACTCGTAGACCCATACCCAAGGGTTTTTGTCCCAACCGAAGCCGCGCGCTTTGTTCAACTTGTTCCAAAGGTGTTCAAACCTTTCCCGCGGGCTAAAGCCCAAAGGGGGCTTCGTTCCATCCGCATAAGCAGCCGTGCACGCTCGCTGATACTCGGGCGTTTCCCAGCCGTCATACAGCAGCGCTCCTTCGTCGATTGCCCCTGCCTGCGTTATATCTTGTACGCGCTCCGCCCAAACGCGCTTGACGCGAAGGAATATCCGTGCGAACTCTTTGGGCATAAAAATCGAGGGCTTCCACTTGATGTCGTCGACGCCGATGTTGTGCGATATCGCCCATTGCTTCGGAATGATTCCGCCGTCTTCGTCGGGTTCGATATACCATCCGTCGCTCCCGTCAGGGTTTTCTCCGCACTCGACTTTGCCAAGGCAGAAGGTTTCGCGCACCCACAGCACGTCCCCGGGTAGGTATTTCGGCTTTATTTCCTTGCAGCAGGTCGCGTGATACTCGTCTGTGGTTCTGCCGTAATACGCGCCCCAAGTGAGGGAGTTATCGGTGTCGGTACGATACACGCCTTCCGGTAAGTCGGTGATCACCCGCCGCGTCATGGATTTACAGCTGTCGAGAATTGCTTCGACCATTGGGGTGCTGAAAAGGATGGGCTTCATTCGTTCTCCTCGAGCGCAGCCTGCCGCGCTTCTTCCGCGATACACTCCTCGAATTCTTCCACGCCCGTTTGAAGCTCCGCATCAATGTGGCTTTTCAGGTCGGCGTATGTTTTTGCGAGGTCGACTAAGGTTCCGGCGTCCCGTATGTAGTCCGAAATTGCTTTAATGGCGGCGTTTCTGTAGGTGTCGTCCATTTTTTACTCCATTCCCGCCGCGGCGCGATCGTCCGCAAGCATCTTTTTTCCGCGCTCGAGGATCGCATCATACACCCGTGATTCACGCTCAAGGAACTCCTTGACCTTCCTTGTTCCGCACCCATAAACCATGGCGGTGCTAAAACCAGTTCTCGATTTCCCGTCGGCCTTCCAGAGATGAACGTGCCACATGGTAAATAACCGGAATGTGTCCTTGAAGGTGATTGGCCTCATGTCGTACCAGTATTGCGGGCGAGTGTACTCAACAACATATTTGTTCTTACCCGTATCGAGCACCGGCGTTTCATATCGCTTTGTTACGCCGAGGAGTTTGTTTATCTCGGTAACCCGATCATTGCGCCCGTTTTGCCCGAGCTTCTTGTCGTCGGATATGATTTTAAGGATGCGAAAAACCTTTAACATGTTGCTTACTCCATTTCCGCCCGCAGGCTTGATTTGATGTAGTAGTTCAATCCGCGCTGGATGCAGATACTCTCCGCACGCCGGCCAAATGCTCTCCATGGAACCGCCGATCTCTGGTGATTCATTTTTCCGATCATGAACCGATCAATGAAATCCGAATAATCAAGGCACCGGATTGCGTTTTCAGGGTCGAGCACCGGCTCGATTGATACCCATGTTTTGATACCAAGGCCGTGGGCATCGTTGAGCGTCCAAAGCCTGTGAATCGGTAAATCTGCGTTGGGTTCTTCCCTTGGCTGCTGGAAGTTGTTTTTATATCCGGCGTATGTGACCCCGAACCAGTCGTCGCCGTCGAGCAGATCGAAGTCACGCCGGGCGCGATCGCCGCCTTTCGTGAGGATCTGGACGTGATTGCCGTACTCCTTGAGCAGTTTTATGACCCCTCTGGTGGGTGTTGTGTCGATCTTTGCCGGGTACGGGTCACAGGTAAAGCAGAGGTGGATCAGCTGCCCAGTGATCTCGTCCTTGTCCAACTGCACTTTTAGAGCGTCCATGAGGCCAAAGCGCACTTCCACGGATGCGAACTGCTCAACGGACTTGTGCGTCACGGCGGGCGCGTAGCAGTAGGTGCAGCTGTGATTGCAGCCGGTGTAGATGTTCAGGGCGTATTCACCGTATTCCAGTGCCGCGCCTGTTGGTCTATAGATTGGAGGTTGCATTCTGCTCCTCTTTGACTGTTGAGCGCTTTACCTTCATGCGCACCCCGTTTACACGGACGGCATAAAAATAATCCTTATCGGCTTTGTAGACGGTGACCTCGACGAGAATCCCGCGCTCTTCGATCTTGACCGTCCTTGGAACGCTCTTCTCCGTCTTCATGGCGGCGTCGTATTTTGCCCTTGCCTCGGCGGTGGGTAGATTAAACATGGTTTACACCTCACAAATACAGATCGATCAGGTCTTTCATTTCGCGTACCAGCGCTTTTGCTTGGGCTTTTGTCAAAATGACAACGCCTTCCGCAGCTACCGCGATTCGGGCATCATCATCATGGACGAAATAGTACAATGCGTCGGCGCCGCCCTGGATGGCTCGCGCGCCGGACTTTGTCGACAGCTTCTCAACGGTTGGCACTTTCATACTGGCCTTTCTCGAAATCGTTGAGTGTCCGTACGCCCCTCACCACCCAATCATTTGCCGTGGCGGTTAAATACGCGATGGGATCGCGCTTTCCGATGGTGATGATGACCGCTTTCCGGACAAGGCGAAGTTCGATATCCTGCATGATCCGCGCGAGGCCGAGAATCTTCTGCCAGTCCGCTTCCAGCCCGACGTACGTCCTGAGCATTCTGTCGAGCTCATACGCGCGCATGCCCACGGGGCATGTAGTACATAGATTGTTATTATCTTCTTCATTACGGATACGAATACGAGGACATTTGCAATCATTTGATATCAATTGATAACAGGTGACGTTATCCACAGGTTTATCCACAACTGGATCCGGATATCTGCTTTTCTTGGCGCGCTGCTGTTGGTAGCAATTCCACTTTGTAAGCTGTAGGTACGGTCTTTCATCTACGGAATAGAGATCAACAATACCTAGAGTCGACAAAATGTTTAAAGCATCACCAATCTGTTTTTCAGTCACGCTTTCAAGCGGATAACCCGCACCACGAATAATGGACGGCCTGCCGTCATAACGTCCGAAGTCATCAGCAAGGACTATGAGACGGACAAAGAGGTCTCTTTGGAAGAGAGTCATCTTGCGGTAATCCTCGCTCTTGCAAATCTTGTCGCTGATGAATCGATTTGGCATGATAACCTCTTTTTCGAGTTTGGTATTCTCGCCGCAGGACGTGCCACACGGCTGTTTCGGGGTATTGGCACACCCACACGGGCGGCGGATTGCGTCTTACAAAGTTTTAACTGCCTTATTTCGCAGATAAATGCGTACCATCCATCGGAATTTTTAGGAACGGTACTTTTTATACCGAACTTGGACTTTATCGAGGTTTGGATAAAACTGTTTGAGGTGTGCGCGAGCCTGGGCGTACATGGCAGCTCGCTCCTCCTCGTCGCCGTTATCAAAACGGTAGTGGCAGTCGCTCTCGCTCAACCTCGTGCAAGCCGTCACGACATTCTCTTCGATTCCCAACCCGCCGTCGCTCCGTGGAATCACGTGCGCATTCGGCATTACATTGACGGCGCTTCCGCAGAAGACACACCGGTGCTGATCGCGTTCCCAGACCTTTGCCTTGACCGCTTGCGATATGTCGCACGCTTTAGCCCTCCGCGACTTTGCCATTTGACTTCCTCCGGATCAGGTACATATCTACCAAATACTTGATACCGGACGGAATATCCGGGAAGCCGTCACTCTTGAAGGCGGCGAGAAGCTCATCCCTCTGCTTTCCGACCTGCAGATACGTGTCGATCACGGAAGAAAGGCCGGTTTGCATATCGGGGAACCCATCGTCTTTGATCGCGCGGAGAAATTCCGCTTTGCGCTTCTTGGTTGACCTGCAGATGATAGACTCGCTGTTCTTACGCTTTGACGGCGCTCTCTCCGGTTCGCCGGGGATGGGATCGCCGGGGAAAGCCTTGCGATGCTGCCGTACTGCCACCGCCGACAACCTGATGCCGAAAGCGGGGTTCTTTGCGAGTGAGTAAAGGTATTTATTATGCTTCGGGCAAACCGTTTTAATGGACGCTACCTTGTCCTTATCGAGAACCGCTTCCATGGTTACGCCTCCTTTGGCATGTAGTACTGGACGACGTTCCGAGCTTCTGTCGCCCGGATGATGCCCATCATAATCATGTGGTTCAGGGCTCCGCGGATAGCGGATGCCGAGAGCCTTCCGCCGTTTTGCTTGTTGATTTCCCCCGCGATGGCGGACGCCGACAGCACATCGCCCGTTTTGAGAAGATTGGTGATGGTCTCCTCGAGTTCGTCATATCCCAAGTGCGTCATGTGGTACCTCCTTGAAATAGTTCATGAGTTCCGTCCTGCAGCGCCTTTTCATCGTTGGACATTTGGTAGCCCAACCCGCAGATAATCTCATAAAGCAAGTCGAGCTTCGTGTTGCTGGCGTCATGCCGCGGCATTTTCTGCCCACCGTACTCTTTCGTCCAGTAGCCATTCTCCGGCGCATCGCCGAGAGCAGCCCATAGAACAAGCAGCGCCGCACGTTCGGGAAACCTTTCGCACTCTGCGAACATAGCGGGTAAATCTGCAAACCGGTAAGCGTCCCCTGCAGGCAGGCCGCCGTCGTTAATGCGCTGCTTTTCAAACGAAACATAAAAATTTCGATGATACAACGTCGCCTTGCACAGCGAGACCGCGAGCAGCGGGAGCATCTTGCTGGTGGGATGCAAGCCAATGATAAATTCACTTCTTAATGCAAACGCCCGCGATGTCAGTTCTCGAAGTTCGGCTTCGCGTGCTTTGACTGCTTTCTCTTGGTCGATTTCGGATTGCGGGCGCTTTTCAGTAGCCGCGCGCTGGTCCTTTGCGTATACGCCTATTGATTCTCCTCGCGGATCCTCGTAGTAGAAATATTGACCTTTCAACGAGTTGGGCATGACGGTCTTCCCTGGCTCCCAATCGGCCAGATAAATGGTCGTAATATGCCCGTACTTCGCAGTGGCCGCGTATTCGTCAAGCCGCTTAGCGTACGTATCGAGTTCGGCGATCGCGGAATCCCTGTTTTTCCGCGCGTTTTGTTTCCGCATTGCAGACTTTACGGCCCATTCGAAATCTATGGTGCCAACCGCTTCAAGCACTTCGTTTCGAACCTTGATGTCCTCGATCTGATTGAGCCGTTCGAAGTCTCCAAGCGAAGCGTTTCGTCCAGCCGCCTCCCGTAGTTTTTCCACGTTCAGCTCCATCAACTTCACGCGGCGGCGGATGGTGCTCTCTGAAAACCCGGTTTCATGCGCCAGTGACTCGACCGAAGCTCCGAAGTCAAGCATCATCTGAAAGCCGCACGCTTGCTCGTAAATCGTAAGGTCGCTGCGCTGCACATTTTCGACGAGCATCGTTGAAACCTGCTGCTGAGGGGTCATATCGCAGATCGCGCAGGGCAATTCTTCAAGGCCCGCCAGCTTCGCGGCGGCAAGACGGCGGTGTCCAATGATTACGCGGTACCCGCTCTCAATCGGAATGACAGTGAGGTTCTGCAGAACGCCGTTCGCTTTGATGCTTGCCGCAAGCTCTGTCAGATCGCCCAGGTCTTTACGTGGGTTGTCCGGGTGCGGGAATAGTTTCCCGATTTCAATTTGCTCGATCACGCTTTTTCCTCTCCTTTGTTCTTCTGTGAGCGATCCGCGTCGCCTTAACGACCAGAAGCGCCGTATCAAGTTCTTCCGCGGTGGATCCTCTGATCGAGAATTTATTCATAATCGCATTCTCGGCCATTGTAATCAGCCGCAGGTTGCTTAAAGCAACGTTCAGCTTGTCCCCATCGATGAAGGTGATGATGTGTCCGGGCGGTACCGGTCCATATGCCGCTTCCCAGATCACCTTGTGTTTCGGGCGATACGCCTTCGAGTCCGCGGTCTTGATCAACACGTACCCGTCTTTACAATCAATTCGCTCGCTGCCTACGGGTTTTGTTTTTCCGTTGTCATGACCCTTTTGAAACCAGCCCTTTTCGCAGCCAGGCGCGCAATAGCCTTTTTTGCCCTTATTGTGCGAAACGCACCCCTTTTGAAATCGCCCGGTCAAACCGCTATTGAGCTTGTGATTCTTGTAATATGCATTAATTTGGCCGGTTGAAAAAGCGGTTCCGAATTCTGTATTAAGCATTTCGGCCATTTTGCAGGGCCCCGCTCCGATATAATGCTCTCCAATGAACGCCTGGACATGGGGCGGGTAAACCTTTGACGGCTTGCCAGGAAGAGAACCCGTTGGCATACCGTTCCTTAAGCCGTGGTTGTGCATGTACGCTCTAATCTGCCCGTGCGTGTAATCCGTTTTGAATGCTTCGTTGATCAGGATCACAAGATCCGCAATGGACCGTCCGGAAACGTTCCTTTCAATGAAGTCCGCTATCTCCGCAGTGTATCGCTTCACGACTTGTCTCCGCCTTCACACAGGAGCATCTTCGGAACCTCGGTAGTTCGGCCGTCAGTACGGTACTCGTCGGCGTGCTTTACTGCGCGCAGCGCAAGCTCGCCGCTCTGAATGATGGCCGTAGCTGCGCCGGTGATCGCTCTGCCGCGCGCAATCTCCTGCGTCAAGGCGTCGCCGGTCAGCGATTCATCATCCAGGCGCTCAATCACGGAAAACAGATGGTCGTTGAGATCAGATAGTTTATTCTTTGTCATGCCACATAACCTCCTCGTTTAAAATGAACGCAATGCGCTTCCCCTTGAGCAGCGCCCGCGTGAACTCTCTGATCGCGCCTCTGCTCTCGCGCCAGTCAGGTAGAAAGGCGACCGCTTCGCAAGCGTCGAGCATTGCAAAGCAGATTTTCATGCAGCGATCATATGAGATACCGTCCGGCAGTTCCGCCGGATTGATCACAGGTCGAAAGCCGAGGTCGGTAAGCATGCGCCGCGTAAGGTGGAACTTCCTGCGATAGTCCGGATCCCCGGTGATCTTCCCTGCGATGTAGATCGAGGAAGGACGGTAGATGCTGTCAAGGGTGTGTCCGTTCTTTGCCATTGCGTCGGCGACTAGAAATAGAATCTTTTTCATATACCCTCACTTAAACCATCCAGAATCGAATACCATGTTCCAGTTTTCGTCGTAGACCTTGACGTATTTGCCTTTGTCGTAGTACGAGAGGTAAATCCCGCTCGGCGGCGTGTAGCGGTGCGAGTTGTCGCCGTTGTGCCATTCCGCCCAGGAGCGCATGACATAATCGGCATAATTGAGGTTTGAGTTCGTAACCATCGCGTCGGGGTGATACCCGCCGAAATCGCCTTGCAGGAGCGTGTACCGGATTGTGTCCGCGAACTCGCCGCTGTCGACGCGGTTTTGCGGTACCTCCATGGCTGCGATGATCGTCACCCATGTTGCCTTGCCGGGGATGGTGCTTTTTGCATATCGGGCAAGGCAGCGCGCCTCTCCCTCGTCGTATTTCGCAGGCGCAGGCCATTCAGGCGTCGGCGTGGGTTCGGGCGTTGGCTGCCTGGGTGTCGGAGTGATTAAGGCGGAGGTGGCGGCGGGTACCATGCACATCGTGATGGTCTCAACGGGAAAAGCAGGAGGTACAACTTCCCCGGGGGCTGCCGCGAGCGCGTACGCGTGCGCTCCGGTCATAATGGCCAGCACAATGAGCAGGACGATCGTCAAGATCTTTTTCATACGCCACCTCCGCCTTAATTACTTCGACGTTTTGCGATGGGGGCGGCTTTCGCCGCACTTGGCTTTCCGTTTTCGATCTTCATGGTTCGGAGTTCCACCCCATCGCAAAGCGCCGAAACGCGCTTTGCCGAGTCTTTCTGCAGCACGGGCAGCTCTTTGTCCCGGATGATCGCCCGTCCGATAGGCCGCTGCTTTGTGATGTCGTTTCGCCGCGGCGTTGTTCGCCCGTTCGGCACGTGGCGCAGGCTGCAGGATTCGAACCTGCGGGGCTCTCACCCTTCGGATTTCAAGGCCGCTACCATCAGCCTCTCGGTCAAGCCTGCATGTGGCTGCATATTCCCGCATGCTTGTCATTACAGCCGTTCTGACACTGTTCAACTCGTTGCGGTTTGAGCGGGCTTCGTTCAGGACTTCCTAACGCCCGCTAGCGACTTCATATCCGCGAAGGAGTACGCGGACGTGTCCACGCTATGACTGGTGGGCTCTCGCCGGACTTGAACCGGCACTTCCACGGGGTACCCCGCTTACTCCCCCTGCTGAGTTAAGAGCCCATGAGGGCGGCGGTGAATGCCGCCCTAGTTATTCTCCCGGTACGACCGCTTTCTCGGCCGGCCGCTGTCCGCCGCGCGGTTTTTGTCGGGCTCACGCGGTGCCCATGATACAAACTCTCAAAAGCAAGACCGTGAATCCCCTCCTCGCGCGCCTTTGCGCGCCGCTGTGTTTGTGCCCTTGCCGGGATTTGGAGCGAGCGGCGGGTGTCGAACCCGCGTAGTCGGCTTGGAAGGCCGATGCGTGACCGCTACGCTACGCCCGCCAATAGGAAAGCCCGAGCGCCGTGTAACTGGTGACGGCTTCGAGTTCCTTGATGTCGATGGTCCGCAGGGCGTCGATCGCCGTGATGCCGATGCAGACGGCGGAAAACTGCTCCTCCGCATTCTTCTTTTCGTTGAACGCATCAGCCAGTTTTTCAAGGACGGGCGTCGCCAGCTCGGCGTTTTCGATGCGCGCCACAAGGCCTTTTACGCGGTCGTCCTGCTTTGCAAGAACTTCCAACGCTTTCGAGGTATCGTACTTTTCCATTTGGGTTCCTCCTTTCTCAATTGATGAGTGTTGCGGCGATCACCGCCGCGCACATGATTAAAACGAGAATCAATATCATGTTGAGATCGTGCTTCATATGGCGCTTCTTTCGTGGCCGTGGCCGTACTTCATGAAATAGAGAAAGCCTCTGCGGGGTACGACTACTCGACGGCCGACAACGATCACAGGAAAACCGAGTTTTGCCGGTTCAGTTTGCGCCTGGCTGCGGACGCACTGGGCGTCCAGACCGAGGAAGGCGGCGACGTCGTCGACGTTGAGCGTTTCTTCGGTGCTGGTTTCAATATCTTCAAGCCTTTTCATGTCGCACCCCCAAGAGCAAAACTGATCAAAACAGCCAGAATCACGAGCGCCGTGATGGCGCAAAGCATGTTGTAGTTGCGGTCGACCATAGGTTTATCCCCTTACGTAGCTGAGCACCATTAAGATGACTGAGGTCGTCACAACGGCGCCGAACAGAAACGCGAGGAATGCACCAGCCGCAAACCACCCAAGTTCATGCGCGACCCAGCGCACGAGCATGATATCGCGGGCGGGATCGATCGGTGTGACGGTCTTCTTTTCGACGACCGGAACGGACTCTTTTTGTTCTTTCATGGCGCTCACCAGTCCTCTTCTTTCGTCACTCCCTCGAAGTGCTCAAAGTCGTTGCCGTCAACCATGTTCTCGGCGTAGGTTTGGACAAGATAGTCCGCGGTGTACTTGGTCTTTTCGGCCAGCTCGACGCAGCGACGGACGTGCTTTTCGAAGTCCTCCAAAGTTTCGTCGCAGGCCATGCAGGCGAAGTAAGCATTGAAGACGACGTCTTCATCAACCCCGGTTTCACGGGCGAGACGCTCAACGCGCTCGATCTGGGCATCTGCTGTTCTGCTCATGGTGCTACCTCCTTGTTTTTTTCGTTTGGACCATCCGACGCACCCGTCACAAATCCCGCCCTGTCGAGCTCAGCAATCGGCGGGAGACCGGCGATTCGCCGAGCTCCATTTACCGCGAGCTGACCTTCTTCAATAAGCGTCTGGAGCAGTTCTCCATCCAGATGCTTATCTCCAATTGGCTTGTCAAACAGGGCGCGAAGCCGCTGAGCAGAATCGCAAGTCGCATCAATCGCCTCTCTCAGCTGGAGCGTCGCTTTTTTCGCTTTGTCGACGTCGAAAATATATTCGTCGCCGCCCGCAAGCTTGATCTCTGGAATGTTGGGCTTCTGCGCCGCGCGGAGGGCTGTAACTTCGTCTTGCGCGCGTCTTACGCACGTCCGCAAGACGGCGACCAGAGAGAACGTCGCTTCCATGGAAGGGAGACGTCCGTCATTTACGCTGGTAATCCACTGCTCCGCTTCTTCGAGAACCCCCGGAGCCATTTCATCAAAGGTCATCTCTCTTTTTGATTCATCCATTTCTTTCGTCCTCCTTTTGTTTTGGCAATACTTAATAAACCCGAACAAAACGGGCTTTTCGATTATTGGGTTGTTCTAGGCTATTTTTTCAGATTCTTCTGCTGTTAAAAGTTCGTCAACCGTGCACCCGTAGAAAGAGGCGAGTGCTTTAATGCGCTTTGCCGTAGGGGAGAAATTCCCGGCTTCCCAGCCGCATACCGCCGATTTCGAAACGCCGGTTGCTTCCGCCGCCTCTTCTTGCGTCTTCCCCGCTTTGATTCTGGCCGATTTAAAACTCACACATTCGTCCTCACTTTTAAGATTGACAACGGGCCTATGTTGAGATATACTGAACTTGCAAGAGATCGGATACCGACATAAGCCCGTTTACTGAGGGGGTTTCTTTTGTTTGTACCCTCAGTATATCTCCACAATGAGATTGTGTCAATAGTAAATCTCAACTTTTTCTTATTTTTTATGAGATATATCGCGAGGTGTTGAAATGTGTTTTGGGAAAGATTTTCTAGCCTGTGCGAAACAGCGGGACTATCCCCCAATGCAGCCGCAAAGAAAATCGGAATATCGTCTGGATCAATAACCAACTGGAGAAACGGCATGCAGCCATCATCAAACATCAAAAAAACGATCGCTGACTTTTTCGGTGTAAGCGTAGCGTATTTAAACGGAGAAGCAGACGCCATATACCCTCGCAGCACAACCACCGACGTTCGAACAATAGCTGATGACGTTGAAATGCTTCACAAATCTCCAGAGTTGAGGGTTCTTCTCTCTGCTTCCGCAAAACTTACAAAATCTGACGTTGAAGCTATTACTGAAATAGCGCTCAGAATGAATAAGGAGCGCGACGAGGGTTAACTTGGATGAGCGAGTATTTACCAAAGGAAGATGTTTGGGTAACGCAGACAAAACTCCCCGCGCGAGTTCGAGCTCTTTGCAAAAGGGTAGGATTCGACGAATGTGCAGTAATCAATGAAGATTTGGATGACGAAGCGAAAAAGGATGCCGTCGTTCACGAAGTCGAACACATTCGTCGTGGTGACCTCGGCAGTGAACGTTTTGTTTTTGATCTCGAAGCCAGAAAGGCTTGACATACCGGAGGGATTATGGACGAGTTGTTCTGCAAGAAATGCGGCCGCGCCATAACGGACGGCTGGGTAAGCAAAAGTGGGTATTGCCGCCCGTGCGCGTCGGAAATACGCGCCGCGCGCGAACTCGAAGCAAAGCAGAAAGAGCATGTAACGAAACAGATGCTGAAAAAGTACTGGTGGGCGATCGTGCTTGTCGGAATTACCATACTAACCTCATTCGTGGCTTTGATTATGCCGAGCACGCCGGATACGGTGCTTGATGCTAATGGCAAGGTAACAACCGAGGGCGAAATCTGGTTCAGTATCATCGCAGAAAACGCCGTAAAGGATAATTTGAAAGCTCCGAAAACAGCTGAGTTCGACCATGGCGACGACCACTACTATACTTACAGCAAGGCCGACACTTACGGATATTCGGGGATCGTAACCGCTGAAAACTCATTCGGCGTACCGCTCACAGATGAATACTACGTCATTTTCCGCTGCTGGGGTCTCGACTCCGATCAGTACGAAATTGTCAGCGTGCAAATAGGAGACTGATTTGGACACAGTTAAAGACCGAATCGAATACTTCGCCTACGGCCGCGCCACAACCCTGCAGAAGCTGAACGTTGAGCTCGGCTTTCCGCCAGGCACGCTCGAAAATTGCGACCGAATCCCATTGACCGCGCTGCAACTCGAAGCGGTGGCAAAACGTCTGAACTCGACGCCGGGAAGCCTTCAAGGCGAACCTTATGATTATCATTTCAAAAACGGGGAAAAGTATTGAACTGCCGAAAATGCAAAAAAGAGATCCCGGACGGATCGAAATATTGTAATCTTTGCGGGACGGTGCAGTCCCCGCCCCCGCGCGCGCCAAAGAACCGCGGCAACGGGCAAGGCTCAGTCTACAGGAGAAATGGGAAATGGGCCGCGTCCATCACGAAATACCGCAACGGTCAGCGCGCCACGAAGACGAAGTGCGGATTTGACAAAAAGAGCGACGCGCTCGAATGGCTTTCCGAAGCCCGGAAAGGCCGCGCGCGCAGCGCGACAACACTCAGCTCACTTTATACGGATTGGTCGACTTCCGCCGCGCTCAAACTCTCCACGTCGAAACAGTGCGCCTATAAGATCGCATGGGCGCGTCTGAACGATATCTCGTTTGACCCCGTCGCAGAGCTCACCATAGGCGACCTGCAGCGCGTTCTGGATGGATTGACTTACTATCCGGCCAGAGACGTCAAAACGCTCCTCTCGCACCTCTACAAGCGCGCCTGCGCGCAGGGAGACGCCGCCGCGAACCTCGCGCAGTATGTCGTTCTGCCGGATTGTGAAAGCGAAGAAACGGAAGCCTATACGCAGGACGAGCTCGCCAAGATGTGGGGCGCTTACGATAAAGGCGAGGCTTACGCCGGATACATGCTCCTGATGATCTACACCGGCATGATGCCGGGCGAACTGCTCGCTTGCAAAATTGACAGCATCGACTTTTCCGCGCAGACCATTACGGGCGCCGGGTTGAAAACCAAAGAGCGCAAATCGAAGCCCATCGTCTTCCCTTCGTTCATCGCGCCTGTCTTGAGAGAGCTGATCGGCGACAGAATCACCGGAAAGCTCATCCGCGCCAACCGCGACGCCTTCTATGAGCAATACCACGCAGCCGAAGCAAGAATCGGCATACGAGACCTTAAACCATACTCTTGCAGACACACGACGGCGACCGCCCTGGCTATTGGTGACGCCGCCGCGCCTGGCATCATAGCAAGGGTTATGCGGCAGACACGGCCGCTGACAACACAGAAGTATACGCACGCCGACGTCAAGGCCGTGTTAAAGGTGGTCAACGGAATGAAGAAGAATCCGGTCACCGCTTTACCGAAAGGACGAGGTAAAAAGCCGAATACCGGCATGTAATAGAGTATGTAGTAGTAAGGAATTATGCTCTAGTCCTATCGACTTTCAAAGGCTCCGCGCAAGCGACCAAAAACAAGAAAAGCGCCCATAATCAGGCGCTTTTCGCTTACTTGGCGGAGAAGGTGGGATTTGAACCCACGCACCGGTTACCCCAGTCTACTCCCTTAGCAGGGGTAGAATGATGCCTGAAAACATGCACAAAATCTGACTTTTTGTTGTAATGGGCATGTAATAGCTTAAAACGCGTCCGTTTGCAACCGTTCGTGAAAGCAAAACCCCCCGCTCGTAAAAGAGCGGGGGTTGTTTATTTATTCTGTTGCCGGTCAGCCGACCGTTTTGGGTTTCTTCGCCTTGGCGGCGTCATACTTTGCTTCGATGGCCTTGATGGCCTTGTCGCATTGCTTCCTGGCGTAGCTCTGAATGTCGTCAAAGAACTTCGTCTGCACATACTCTTTGATCTTTTTAGCCGGAAACAAGAATCGAAGGGGTGATGGAATAAGTAAGATAATTCGGTCAACAACCTCCGCCATCTTTTGCGCGCCTGCGCCGCTCGTGCCTTTCCATCGCTCTTCGGCATCATCAATCAGCTTTGCCACGAAATTTTTAAACACTGACGATGTTTTAAAATACGATACGAAGAACAACAGAATTGCAACCGCGACGGCCTCGACAATACTTAACACGGCCGCCCAGTCAAGAGCTGGTAATGCAATCTCGGACGAGATGGCATCTGTGGTTTCACCCGCCGCCATTGCCGTTGCCTGAACCGCAAAAAGCAGTGCAAAAACGAGCAAAAACGTGAGCAAAACCCTAAAAAACATGCTTAATTTCTTCATTTTTTCCTCTCTTTCTATCATTAACCCTGTGGGTTTTGACCTGTGCGTTGGCCTGCCGCTGTTTCAGCGAGCGCCAGAAGTTTGGATATCTGCTCATCTGTGAGCTTGTTCGTGCGCTTGATCTTGAGTACGTTCTCTCGCGCCGCTTTTGCCATATAGAACTTGACAATAAGGGTTGCCATAGCAAAAACAAGCGCGAGGATCCCGAGTGCATCATCGAGGCTCTTAAACCACCCAATCAGCACGCCGACCGCAAACAGACCGCAAAAAATCAGCACGGCCAGCAAAACAGCTTTGCTTGTTTCGAGGTGCTTCTTTTTCATACGTTTCCTGCCACCTTCTCGGAAACCAAGTCGCCGAAAATGTACCCGACCGCGCCCTTGTAATTGATCCTGTACCAGCCGTCTTCGACACTGAAAACATCGAAAACGTCGTTGAGATACGCCTTGCCGATGATCGGGCATTCCAGCCCGGCGCCGCCGCGTACGTTACACCACTTTTTTATGCCGTCCACGACGATTTTGCAAAGCACAGCTTCTCCGGATGTTTGTGGTTTCGACGCTTTGCTCCCGGTACCAAGAGCCATAAAGACGTGCCCGCCGCGCGCGCTCGTCTTTGGCCGCACGTACAGCGCGCCTACCTCGGCATAATCTTCGCTGTCGATGTATGGAGACCCTTTGAGGACGGTAAACATGCCGGTCGCTTCAAACTTCTGAACGAGGTTTCCCGTATACCCATCCGGCTTGATTTTCAGCCCGGCGAGGATGTAGGCGGTGAATATGAGCGTCGCACAGTCGAAGCTGCCTTCCTCCCCTTCAACCTCTCCGCCGTTCACAGCAATCGCCCTATACCCCGACCATCGCTTGACCGAATCTTGCGAATAACCGTAGTGGTCATCGCGCGCGATCTGCACGGCGAAGTCAGCTGCGCGCTTCGCCATCTGCTTGTCTTTGCAGATGAGCAGATATGTTGAGTCGTTGAGGTAAAAGTTCTGCGCGAGGATCTCTTTGCCCGTTTGGTCTCCTACAAGAGGACCGTCAACCTTCCCGTTTTCATCCATCTTGGCGTGGACAATTTGAATAGCCATATCAGCTCGCCTCGTGCAGCCGTTCGGTCGCCTGGCGACGCATGAACGCATCTTCTTCGTCCCGGTATGTCCGATAGTAGTCAAGCGCTTTATCCATTTTCCCATTGGTTTTTCCCTCTTTGAGAGCGAGCGCCGTGGCTTCGGCGAGATGGCCGGTAGCGCATAGCCCTCTGTGGACGAGCAGCTCTGATTCTATCCGTGCATCTTCCCGCTTTTCCGCGTCGCGAGCAGCTGTCTCGCGAGCCTGTTTCTCCTCCTCGAAACGCCTGTCGTAATTGCGGTTGACGCGATGAGAAAATACCACGCCCGCCCCAAATAAACCGCCAATAATTGCAAGTATTTGCAACCATTTATAGACGATCTCCAACGTTTCACTCATCCGCCGTTTCCTCCTACGCCCGCGGGATGCGGGATATTTTGATGTAAATAATGATCGCCGTGATTATCGCGGCGATCATAACGAGCTCTGCTATCCACCACATGTTTTCTACAAAAATGAATCTTTTCGTGGCGCGGCTTCAGGTCGGCGCGCTATGTTAGAAACGCGCTGACAACTTTTATCTGGCAACCGGCCGCTTTGGAGTTGTACACGCCAACGATGATATCGTAGCTGCCATTGTAGGGGGTAACGTCAATATCCCTCGATTGGTCAACGCTGAGCGTATCGGCGTACCCAGCCTGAGCTACAGCAGACGCAATCCAGTACGTCACAGATCTTGGAACAACCGCTATCTTGACCGTGTTGCCAGCCTCGGCGTTCGTGTTGATTGCGACATTATTGAGCACGACCGTAAGCGTTTTATAACTCGTAAGATCTATATCGGTTCCGAGTTCAGCGACAAAGCTCGCATAGTTCGTTCCGCTTCCAGCAAGCAACATGTGATCCGCATTTTTTGTAAGCGAAACAGTGGCCATGGAATTTATTCCGTTTAAAGCCATCCAGCCGCGAGAGCTCCAACCACCTGTCAGGCTAACAAACTCATTCCCGAGGTTATACAGCCACGCTTTCAGGCTAAAGCCTTTCAAGAAGTTGAATTTATTCATCAGTTCGCCGCCCCCGCCTGCGCTCTTCCAATCCACTTTCCGTTTGCCGGGCAGAACGAAAGCAGAATGTCGTATGTAGAACCCGAAGTGAGAGCAGGCGCACCGCTCGGCCATACGACTGTTCTTCCATCGAGTGTCCATGTGACGGACGCTGTCGCCGTAGCCTTGATATTTAAGAGAATATCGCACGCTCCATATGGAACATTTGAGAAAGTGACAGTTTTTGCCGTTGTGTTCGTGATCGGAAACGAAAGGCACCTCGCGCGCTTGAACGCGAGATCGCAGGCGAACGTATTCGAACTCTCTGTGACGGCATAGACGTCCACGAA
The DNA here is from genome assembly GCA_963667185.2 of Treponemataceae bacterium. Taxonomy (GTDB): domain Bacteria; phylum Spirochaetota; class Spirochaetia; order Treponematales; family Treponemataceae; genus Teretinema. The sequence continues at coordinate 22,335 of CAXXKV010000002.1, forward strand.
ATCGCTTGCGAGCAGAATGAATACGCGCCTATCTCCGATATCGCTCGTCGCGATAGTGTTGTCGTTTGCCGCGCGCGTGATCGCCGCGAGAATCGTCCCGTTCGCCGGAGTTGCGGGTTGAGACGGGGTTGCCGCTGCCGTTCCAGCAAGATATGTAACGACGCCTGTGTTTGTGACGTAAACAATATCAATTCGAGTATATGTCGCGTCAGCCGCAGCCGCAGCGAGAGCCGAAACCGCGCTGAAAGGATATCTCTTGCCCTCCGGCGTGATTATGCTTCCAGCGGAGACGGCGACCGTCTGGTTAGGGGTCCCCTGTGCCGTCACCGCTCCGCCGCTGGCAATTCCGCATGATGCGATTTGCGATGCCGCGGTTGGGTCTACATAATCCACGCCAGCGGTCATTGCAGGCTGAGCTCCGGCGTCCCCTGCGGTCAGAGTCTTCCATCCGGTGGCGTGGTCTGCACCGCTCGTTTTGTATAGAATCTGATTGGTCGTTCCGCCCGTCGGCACCCCGACGCCGTCCGTACCGTTTGTGCCGTTGGTTCCCGGGTCTCCTGTATCACCCTTGAGTTGCCCGAGACTCACCCATGATCCTGTCCAAACATAGACCGTGTACGGAGCTGACGAGCCAACGTTGTACATGTCTCCATTCGACGGGCTGGCGACGGCGGCTTCAAGCGCGGACAGCGTTGCATACGTGCCGAGTATTCGAATGACTTGCAGATGCGCAATTTGGTAATTGATCTGCGCGACTAACTGTTCGTAGGCATTGGCGCTGGCAACGGCGAATCCGGCAACGGAAGGGTCTGCGCGCACGTACACGCTCTCGCCGTCGCACTTGATGATTGTATCGCCCGCTTCGTCTGAACCAATCAGAATGAGTTTTAACTCGCCAGGAATCGCGGTAAAAGCCGACGATATCACCCACTCCAAATTCACCGCTGTTCCTGTCACAGACTTAGACAGAACCTGCGTGACGGTGGTCTCGGATTCCTCGCTCGTTCCTCTGATTGAGTAACTGAGCGCAGAAAGATCGATGTCGCCATACTCAAGCGGCAACGTGAACAATACGACGTCCACGAGAGCTTCGCCCTGGATCATCAGATGCTTGATGGATTCGGTCTGGATCGACTTTTTGTCCATGTTGACGGTAATATTCATATTTTCCTCCTTAGTTGAGGTAGACCCACGTTCCGTTTACTCCGGCCTTCGCCTGAATCTTTCCGCTGTATGAGCGCAGAAAAACAGGCGTTACTCCGGAAACAGGGCTGCCGACGGGGTATTCAACGATGTATGTATTGCTGATCTTCGCGACCTTCACCCGATCACCCGCCGTAAAGGCGATTGCCTGGTTTACTTTGTAGTGCTTCGTGCTTTCTGCCGTCTGACCGTCAAAAATGAGCGTCACGCCGTCCGCGAAAACCGTGCCGATTGTTGCGAAGTTCGCGCTGGACGGCTCTGCAGGTTTTAGCGCTTGTTCCTCCTGGTAGCTTTGAATCATACGTACATCACCCGCTTCACTCGATGCGTCATTTTCTCTCCGGCCTTAACTGACATTGACCATCCGGTTTCGTAAAAGATACCCTCTATGTCTGGATGTTGGAGCACGAGGACATCGTGGACGGAATGGATCGGGTTGATGGCCGTATAAAACTCGACCGTTTCCGTCGACAGCATGGAATCGTTCCTGAGGTTGTCCACGTACTCCTGCAGCGCGCTCTGGGAGGCTATGTTATTGACCTTGAAGACGCGCGGGATCCTGCGCTGTCGGCGCATGATTGAGAGCGCGCTGGACGGGCTGTTGTTTTCGCTCGTCGCCGTCATAGCCGCTTGCTCGGAGTTGCTCATGATCGCTATGAAAACGTTCGGCGTGTCGAAAATATCCAGTTCCGAAGAGCACTCCGGATAGAGAATCGACATCTTATCGCCCTTGTATGAAATCGATGCACTCGACGCGCTGATTTCAACCTTTTTTGCGAGCCTTGCAACGCCGTTGAGGTCGAAGTATAAGGGGTAAAAATTGATTTCGGCAAGCAAGTCGTTGATGATCGTCAGCCTCGACTCTCCCACCTCCCAATCCTCGCGGTCGGTCGTGAGCGTATCCTCGTTTGAATCGGCGATCACGCGCGTGATGCCTGCGTCGATGAGCAAAGCCGAAATAGCGTCAATGTAGAGCGTTCCGACCGCGATATAGTACGGAGTTTCGATAAGGCTTTGTTTGCAGAACAGAGCGAGATCGTACCCTTCAATCTCCCACCACTGGACGTTATCCTTGGTCTGTTCTTTGAGCGTCCCGACCGAGTAGTCGCCGAGCGCGTACTCTACGCCGTCAATGACCGCATACGGCCGGATAAGGTCGGTCGTCACGTCCATGTCTGGGTGTTTTTTAACCGTACATCTGAGCGACATGCAGATTTCAGCGTCTCCCGAGCACGAAATGGAAGGCGGCTCGGAATACTCCAAGCCGCCGAAGCGTACGCCATTACGAATGATATCCATTTTGCTCGCGATCACGCGTTTACTCATAGTCGATCTCCTCTTGGAAATCAGTCGCCGAGATTGTGCAGCTGCACTTGCTGTACCATCGATCCGACTCAACAGATATGCCGGAAAGCAGCCCGATAATCATTCTGCCGAGCTTGTTCTTGTAGCAGACGATCTGCCCGATCAACGCTTGAAACGACTTCTCGTCGTCCTGTGTCTTAAAGGCGACGTCGAAAGTGAGGGTACTGTCCTCAAACTCGGATGTTTCGGCCACTGGGTATTTGCGCCCGACGTAATGAACCAAGACGGCCGTACCTGAGTGCGATTCGCCCACGGTAGGGCTTTGCTCGAGCGAGTATTTCAAACTCTGCCAGGCAACCACAGAAACAGGGGTTATCATAGCGCAAGGCGCGCGCAGAATCACCGTCCGTTCGTTTGAGAGCGTGTAGTCGTCGTCCGCGAGCTGCTCAAGCACCTGGTAGGTATGCCGGCCGATTGCTAACTCGTCCGTAAATGAGGTTTCTTCTGTTTTCACGATCGGCACGCCGTCGCGCAGCACGTAGAACACTCCGCCGTCTCCGCCCGTCCACGAGAGCCGCGCATGATGCGAGGCATAGACAGAAAGAATGATATCGGTGCCCGGCGTGTTTTCGACGGTGATAGTTTGTTCTGACCATCTTGACCACAATCCGATCGAACTTTGAGTTCGAACGGAAATGGTATATTCGCCGTCCGGCAGATATGCTGGGCATTTATAGCTTTTTTGCGTCCCGTAAACCGTTCCACTGTCGATCGATCCGAATTTGACTTGAAATGCCTGCTGTAGGTCGCTCGTCCACGAGACTTCCGGCCTCGCTGTTTCGACAACCGCCCCGATTGAACAAATCGGAGCAGCTACTATCATAATCTCGACAACAGCAGACCATTCGGATTCAACGTCGTATTCCGATACGACTTTTACTCTCCAATAACGATCCGTCGTTTGCAGAGTATTCGCCGGAACAACAACGCTTGTTTCGTCGGTTGTCCCCGATGATAGCGCGCTCCACGTTGTCGCATCACTAGATACCTCGATGATGTACGACTTCTGAACCCCACCGACCGCGTTCGCAAAGTCCCACGCAAAAAGCGTATCCTCGCTTGGAACAACAAATCTTTTTAAGGGGCTTTTGGGAGTCGCAATAGGTACGGAATCTGATAATACGAGCGTGATATACGGTCTGAAAGCTGAGTTTGAAGCGAGATGGCTCCATATTTTGAAATCCTGATTTGGTCCATACAGTTTTTCAATTCTGAAACCTTTGCTTCTTAAGTTGGCGTATTCATAGCTGAGAATTGCTCCGAATTGAGCTATTCCCGTGATCGGGTAAGTGGTGCCGCCCATGCCGCTGTTTGTGGGAGGCTTATTATCCCAACATATTGATGCCTCTTCCCACTCAACGTTTTTTGCGTCTCTGAATACAACCCTATCTGTCGAAGCAGGCGTCCCGTCTGATAATGTATAATGTACTTGCGCATCATACAGGACTAGCCCGGTAATATCTGGCAGACCCGCCGCAAAAAGGTACGCATATTTTGAGGTGACGTTCCCGGAAGAATCGGTTTCTCCTGTTCCAAATGTGAGTTTATCTCCACCCGAAAAATTACTCGTCGGTCGCTTTTGATCAACGTAAGCTGCTTTTGTGATTGGGTAGTTATATGACTGTACGGCCATGCTCTACCTCCTTGTATATCCCTTACGGGTTGATACGCGCTTCTCTTCCGCGATCCGGACGATGTCGTTAAATTCTCGTACGTCTTTAGCCGGAATGGTGACGTAGTAATTATTGGTTACTCCGCCAGCGCCGATCCCCTGGGCGTAGGAGGGCACGCGCCCTCTGGCCATGTTGACCGACTGTTCATGAGGAAATACCTTCGACCCCCTCGGAAGCTCTACGTATTCCCATCCGTTTTCTCCGACCTTCGCCAGCCCGCCAGGATGGTTGTCTGTTCCACCGGCGTATCCTTTGATAAACCGCGCAGTTGCTCCGTTCGAAAAAATGCCTGTTATGTTGTCAGCGTATTCCTGCATGCGGTACGATCCGGACTGCCCGAAAGTTACGAGCCACCGAATCATCTCGATGATCAAAGCAAGAGTATTAAAGATTACGCCAAGCACGTCCGCAACGATAGCGAGCCCCGCCGCAATTGGCTTAATCACCGACCCGGCAAACGGGGAAAGAAGTGCCCATACCGACTGAATCAGCGGCAGTGAGTTGGCAACAATCTCAAACATTGAAGACAAGATATCGAGAAATCCGCTGTCGACCAGCACTTCGGTAAGCGTAAGGCCGAGCTCGCTGATGTTGTCGTCGAACTTCGTGACCACCGGGGCAAATTTGTCAGCAATCAGGTTTTTCCCCGCTTCCATTCTCGCATTTGCGCGCTCTGTGGCGTCGTCCACTTTTCCAAGAGCTGCTGTGGTTTCGTCGCTCATGACCACGCCGAGCTTATGTGCTTCGTCTGTGTATTTTTTGAAGCCCTCGCTTCCTGCTTTGATAAGCGGGTTGAGATCCATGGCCCCCTTGCCGAAAATCTGTAGCGTCAGGGCGTCGCGTTCTGTCTCGTTCGATACGTTTTTAAGTGCGTCAATCGTTTCCCAAAAAACCGTTTGCGAATCGCGAAGGTTTCCGCTTGCGTCGACCACTGAAACGCCAAGTTTTTCGAATGCATCAGTCGACTCTTTATTGCCATCCCTCGCGCTCGCCATGGAGCGGGTGAGCTTCGAAAAAGATGACTGCATGTCGGACATGGTAGTGTCTATAAATTTCGATGCGTAGTCCCACTCCTGTAGAGTTTCAGTGGATACGCCGTATTTTGCAGAGTCAGTGAGCAGCTTATCAGCTTTCTCGCCTTGCTCTTCGGTCAATTCTTTTAGTTTTTGTTCCAGCTTTACAACCGCGGCGACAGCCGCCGTGATCCCAAGAGCCATCGTTGACGATACCCCGGTAAAGTTGATCATCTGATCAATGCTTTTCCCAATCCCGGACGGCAGGTTGATGCCAAGTTTACCGCTCAGCGTGGATAAAAGGTCAGACGCTTTAAACGTCTGGTCGTTCATGGTTCCGAGCGCATTCTTGTTTGACTTGATGGCGTATTCCGTTTTATAAGCCGCCGTCTCCGCCTTATTAAGCTGCTCCGCGAGTCTCTGGGTGCGCTTGTCCCCGGTACCATACTCGGTATTTGCGCGCTCCAGTTCGGTTCTGAGCAGCGAAATTCGTTCTTTTTGGCTCGTGAGAGTTCGGTCGAGGACTTCGTTTTTCTTCGTTAAGGCCTCGACCGACTTCTCGGTGCCTTGAAATTGCGCGTCGACCTTGGCCAGTTCGGAATCGTACACGCGCAGTTCGCGCCCGTTTTCGGACAGCTGGCGGCTAAAAGCCTGCCCGCCCTCTAAAACCAGCGTGGTCTTAATGGTCGGCATGTAAATCCCTCCTTATGGCAAAAGATCGTCGATACTTGTCTTTGGTTCTTTTGGCGTTTTCAGATAAGCGTAGGCTTTCATCAACGCCTCTATTTTACGTGGCGTCATACGCCAAAACTCCCGCTCAGAATACCCGAGCGACAGGCAGAAAACGAGGTCTTGCGCCAGAACATCCGCCCAGCTTTCAGGCGCATCGGTCAGTTTTTTCCAAGTTCGTCGGCTCCGTCGTCTGGAAGCTCATCGGATTCGTTCGTTTCGGCAGGCACTTCCGGTGGCGTCTCTTCGTTTTCTTCCTCCGGCGTGTCATCTTTTGGCATGCTGTCGATCCATACTTTAAAGAGGCTGTCGCGCAAAGCAAAAAAATCTTTGGGCGGCAGGAGCCTTCCGAGCTGTCTTTCCGTTAAGAGCTCAGCCTTTTCTTTAGACTGCTCGTTTTCCTCTTCGATGGCATCGTTGATCATGACGGAAAGAATCCAGATAGTGGTGCGTAAATTTCCGCAGGCGTCCGATCCTCGGAGTGCTTTTTGAAAATCGTTAAGCGTCCCGAACTTTTCAAAGATCGCTTCAATGACGTTCATGTTGAAGCTAATCTCAAACTCGCGCCCGGCTACCGTCACAGAAACACCCTTTGCTTTAAGAAATCCCATGCTTTACCTCACGTGATGCTAAGGAAGCTCTTGATGTACGTCAGTGCCGCAGCCGCCGATGCATGCTCCGTTTTGACGTAAACTTCTTCGTCAACATCGGGCAGCATTTCCCCTTCAATGGTTGGGGATTGGTATTCTTTGGACTTGCCGCGCGTCTTGTATTGAGCGTTCGGCGATGCAAAGCTGATCCGGGGGAAGATGATGGCATAGTACTTCTTCACCTTATCCTCTTCCGCGATATCGACGAATCCGTACCCGACGTCAGGCGGGGTGTCGGATGTTTTTACGCTGATTTTTGCAGGCGTTGGAGTTTCCCCGGTTGTCGCCGCGGAATAGGTATGCCCGCCGATAAGCGCAAGCGCCTGCATAGACAGGCGGTCGACCATTAAGCTGACTTTTCCGCCGATGATACTCTTGGTTCCTTCGGCTTTTGCACCGTCTGCGTAAAGCGATGCGTCATCGTATTCGAGTTGGACGTTCCCAGACATTGCCTTTCCGGCAGCCATGCCCAACGAATACGTCTCGGCGCCTGACGTGTTTGTGTATTTTGCGATCTGCGGATAGCGCATATCGACCTGTGCCATTAGTCAATCAATCCCTTCTCTTTGAGTTTTTTTGTTAAAATCTCTTCCATGGCTTTACTTGCCTCTGGATCAGCGGATTTTTCCGCCGCATCGACAAATCGGCTTCCGGTTATTTCAGACGAACCATAGTTGAGGGTGAATGCCTTTTGCCCGTTCCTTGTACCTTTTCGGTCGGTTCCGAGCGGGTAAACATCAATTTTCTTTGTGTCCTCAGTGCGTTTCGGTTTCGGCTTATAGCCGATCGAATCGATCATGTCTCCGGTTCTTCGATGCCCGGCAGCCTCAGCGGATCTCTTCCAGTGGCCCTTTGTGATTTCCGCGCCTGCCTGGAGCATCGCGTCCGTTGTCTCTTCGTCAATCCCGCCTGTTTCAAACTTTTGAATAAGTTCGTCAATTCCGGTCGTTTGGAACCTCGCCATATCACACGTCCTCGAGCACGAGTATCGGGATATGGTATAGTTTCTTTTCTACCTCATAGATCTCCGGCCCGATGGACTGTATGCGATATCCGGCAGCTTTTAACGCTACCTTGATCGACGATACCTTGGCTTCCCATGAGCCGGGCGTAAAGAGGTCTATCGAGTACATGCGTTCCTCGGCCTGCGCTTCGCCGTCCGCAAACAGAGTGTCGTCGTCAGCGACGAGATGGAACGTGATGTACGTCGCCGCCGTGCCTTCGTAGGGCGGGTGTACAGCCGGATAGCCGGTTGATGTGAGCGTTGATTCCAGGCTCATAGCGCGCCTCGCTTCTGGCAAACCAGCTCGATAACGCTTCCGTTTTTCTGGTACGTCCGCTCGATCGAGTAAGTCGACCCGCTGTAAACGACTTGGTTTTGGTTGTCCCAGTCTTCCACGTGTACTTCGAACGCTATGTCGTATTTTTGCCCGACTGACATGGCAGCGTAAAACTCGCTTCGTGTAAGGCTTTTGATATTTGCGTAAACCTCGACGGAGCTTTTTACGACCGGCTGCATATACCCGCCAGACGATTCTGATTCTGTTTTCTGCAGGGTAATTCTGTCGCTAAAAAACATAGTCAAACCTCCACGATGTAATCCGTTTTGTGTCTGAGTTCGTCCCTTAGGTCGAGATAATCCTGCTTGTTCGCCGCCGCGTCCTCGTTTGAAAGCCCGAATTTCCACCGGATATAGCAACGGACAGCCCCAAGTATGAGACTGTCCGTTTCATCATTCGCCTTACTTTCGAGCACTCCGAGGCTTATCAGGTCTTGGCGGCATTCCTCGATGATGTCGGTGAGCTCGGCGTCAACGTCGCTCGATCCATTGCGCCTAGCGGCGCGTCTGGCTTTGACGAGATATCCTTCGGTTACCGCCATAAAGACCCTCCTTAAACGAGAATGTACAGGTCGATGTTCTTCGCGCCGTTGGGCGTTCCGTTCAGCGCGATGACGTTCTTTTCGAGTTCGTCATCGTCTGCCGTGACCGTGCCCGTATCGGCGGAATTGTCGAACAGCTTGACGATAACCAGCTCGCTCGCGGTGAGTTTGTAAGGAATGCCGAACTTTTTTCCGACGCCGACAGACACCTTGTCCTCGGCGATGCCCGCCACAGTGTTGACGGTGATCGAGCCGAGCGTGATCGCCGAATCTCCGGCAGTCTTGACAACCAGGTTGATCGTCGCGTCCTGCGCTTCATAGGTGAGAGATTCGATGGTGATGTTCGCTCCGGAAGCGACGGCGACCCACTTGGCGGCAAACGTCGCGTCGGCGTTCAGCGCAGCGGCCAGCTTGGTCGCGGCTTCGGCCGTGGTGTCGTCCGCCGCAAGGAACGCAGCGGAGATGTCGTAGGCGGCTCCGGTGGCCGCAGAGGTAAACGTGAACACGGTCGTTCCGGCAGCCTGCGCGCCCTGCGTAACGGCGATGGTCGCCTTCTGTTTCGCGGGTGCGTTCGTACGCGCAGGGAGGACGACGCTGGTGACGGACTTGAACGCGAGGCTGCCGACTACGGCCGTCAGGCCGTTCAGCGTCAGCTCTTCGGAGATCTCTTCGCCAGCGAAGTTCAGCCCGCGGACGGTGACTTTGGTTGTGATCCCCGCCTTGCTTGCGATCGCCTTGACGTTTCGCGGGACAGCAGGATCCGTCAACCCGGATTCGACTTCGGACGCGGAAGCGCCAAGAGCGGTGAGCGCCATGACGGCGACGTTGGATTCAGCCGCGGCGTTTGCGACCGGATAGTGCGCGAGAAACGCATGGTCGGTTGATACTCCGTTTGCATCCGTCTGGATGACCTGCCCTCTTTTGTGGTTATACGGGTACATGTTTTTTGCTCCTTCCTAAAATGTTGGGGCGGTTGTTAAGCCGCCCCAGAATAACCTTTAGGCTTTGTTATGCTCCCTTTTTGATCAGGAGCACGCCGCCCGCATCGAGCAGCTTGCCGTCGTTGATGAGCAGTGCCTTGTCAACCCACTGGTTGGTATCATGGTCAAACCAGCGGTACATGGCCATCTGCATGTTCGAGTTGATGCAGTAATCGCCCGGCAGCATGAAGACCGCGACCACTTCTCCGGTGCTTGCGCTGTCGTAGGAGGTAATGACGTCTTCCTCGACAAGGAGGACCTCTTTCCCGCCAAACCTCTGCTGCGCCCCTTCCGTGATTCCGTAGGTCACGCGGCCGATCGGCTGGCCATTCGCATCAACCATGCCGTCGATGTAGCCGTCGAATGTTCCGGCACCCATGACGAACAGCCCGCTGCGGTAAGCGAGCGGCATCTTTGCGAACACCTTCTGCTTCCACTGTTCCCACGCTTTGAAATCTGCGGGGGACAGGGTGATGGACTGCCCGGCGGCGACGCGCGTGTCGACCGTAACACCGAGCATTTCCGTGGTGCCGTTGCCCTTGATGATCTCGATTTCCTGCTTTTTGACCATAGCCTCCGTGATAAGCGGCACGATCTGCTGCTCAAACATCGGCAGGGTGGTCACGCTGGCGAGGACGGACGTTGCGATTTTGCATTCGAGGCCGAGATAGCTGAACGAAACGTAGGTGCTTGCGTTAAGCTGCTTACGTTCCGACGGCGTGGCTTCGGAGATGCGCGTCGCGGTAGGCTTGAGAGACAGGATCGGAACACGAACGCCGCCGGGAATGTTGGTCTTTCGGACGCGGCTGAACAGCTGCCCGTAGACCTTCATTTGTTTGATGATCTCGTTCATGATCGTGGTCGGGATCACCGCGGCCGCTTCGGCCACGCCGGTATAGAGATCGGAGCGATATTCTGCGCCGATTTCCTTTCCGGTACGACAGTAATCCATGAACGCCTTGCGGTATTCGAGCGTGTCGTACTTGTCTTCGGGATCGGCTTTTCCGCCGCGGGAATCTATGGGCTTACCGGCAGTGCCCGCTTTGATGTCAAGCGCGGTCTGCTTGCGGGTTTCGAGCTCTTCGAGCTCGCCCTTGCGCTCGAGCAGTTCCCGCTTTTCCTTGGTGAGCGCGTCAACCGTTTCGGTTTTCGACGCGGTGCGTACCTCTTCGTCAATGGCGGCGAGGCGCGCAGTTACCTGTTCAAGGTTCATTTCTTCGGGTTTCATTTTCTTCCTCCGTAAAAATATTCGTATTTTGCCTTTGCGAGTTGCAGCCGCTCTTGCGCCTCCCGCTTCTCTACCTCGATCAATCCGTCGAAATAGGAACGAGCGGAAATCTCTGTATTCGCGTTCGCCGGAATCGATACCGCCGAAACGTCATACACTTTGCTTACTTTGATGATTCTCCTGGTGTGGTTGGCTTTGTCGTAAAAGTCCTCGGATACCACAAACCCCCACGACATTTGATAGATCAGCCCGGTGGTGATCTCCGCGTACATCTGCTTCGCCGCCTCGCTTTGCGACAAATCCGCGGCAATAAAAAAGCCGCGATCCTGCGGCTCGGCGATAAGCGTAGATTTCTTCCCGGCTCCCATTTTGTTTCTGGCGAACACCCGTCCGCCGTGGTCGTACTGCATAATGATGTCCGACATATCCGTCGAATCGAGAGCGTTTCTATCTACGATCTCGTAATAATCCACGCCGTCGAAACTGTAGAGAAGATACGGGGTGTTGAACGTCGTCGCGAACCCCTCTACATAAAAATCACTCTCTAGTCTTTTTTGCTCAGTTGGTTGGAGTAGGCTCATCGCCCGATACTCCCTGTTTTCCTTTGCCGACACTTGCGTTCCCTCCTTCCGTATTTCCCTCAATAAGCTCCTGCGCTTCCTGTTTTGTTACGCCGATGCTCACCGATATGATGTTGATGGCCTGCCCGAGCGTTAAGGTTCCTGCCTGGTATTGGGTGACGACGGTGATGAGCGACTGTGTTTGTGCCCCGTTCAGCGTCTTTCCGGCGACTTTTTCCGCGTCATCAACGATCCCGTTTGCATCTACGCTATTGTCCAGCGTCGTGGATCCGGCTTGTGACCCCGTTGTTCCGTTCGTCGGAGCTGTGTCGAGTCTTCGAATCGGTACGTCTCCTCCGGGAAGAGGGGCAAGGTTAAGCGCCTGCCTCCATTCGTTCGGGGTCATCGCTCCACGGTCAACCATCGATACAAGCGACAGTTTTTCTTGCATCGACATGTAGCTCATGCGATTGCTCTCGAAGATGATCTCGTTGAGTGCGACTCTTTGGCGATCCGTGAAAACCTTGTTTGTAAGCTCTAAGCTGAGCGCAAGCAGGAACGTTTCAATCTTGCCCTCGTAAAAGCTTTCACGTTGATCCGGGGTTGCTTTGCCCATAACGATCTCTTCGCACATCCCCCAGTATCGGTAGATGTTGTTTCGGAGTTCCTCGACGCTCTTGTAGTTTGCGATAACCGGCGCGAGGGTAATCGGGGTGTATTCCATGCTCGCGTCCAGCGCCGCAACGCCGGATGAGTTGCTGATCTGCATGTAGCTCGCGACAAAATCGTCGCGCATTTTTGTTACGTCTTCCGGTTTCAGCGCCGCTTTCGTAGACTTGACGATTCCGCGAAGGTTCGCTGTCGACTTAATCGCGTTCGCCATTCCCTCCGCCGTTGTATTGAGAAGATCAAGGCTCCCGATAATCGCTGTGTTATCGTCCCCCCATATATCGGACGTGCGGAAATCTTTTCTCAGCACCGCAAGGTCTTCCCATGACGCAACGACCTGTTCGCCGGTCGGCAAGTAGAATCTGATGTAAAGCTTTCCATCCACCTCGACGGCTTCCTCGGTGCAGTGTGGCATCGGATAGAGGCCTGTGCATGCCCCGGTGTCATCTCGGTTGATGTAGATAAAAACCGTGTTGTAGCACTCTAAAAGGGTGCGCACTTTGTATAAAAAATCCTTGCCGTTCATGAACGGATTCGGGCGATACTGAATCATTCTTTGGAGCTTCAAATCACCCGGGATTTTATTCCGCATGACCTTTACGTTGGCCTTTGAGGTATGCTCAGCAAGCGTTCGTATGCACGAACGCACGACCTCGCTTGCATAAACATCTCTGCCGAACGCAGTAAAAGTTGCGACGTAACCGCCGATTTCGCGCCATGCGGAGGCGACATAGTTTTTGATCTTCCCGAAGATCGTCTTAACCGCGTTTCTTAGAGTCACTATCTCACCTCGCAAATCGCAAATATTCTTCCTCGTGTGCGCAGAAACACGTGAACGCATTCAGGAGGCTGACCATCCCGTCGATGCGCTTTGTTTTCCCCGTTCTGATCGGCTGAATAGAGTTGATGCCGTCCTTGTTAAGGGTTTTTGACCCCGTGTTGAGGAGACACCACCTGAGCATAGGGTTGTTGTTGTAGACAATCCGATGCTCCTCGAACAGCCCGCCGAGCCGTTTCATCGGGTACGTCCACGTGTATGGACCTTGTCTGTATTGTTCGATGTCAAACCCGCTTGCAATCATTTCTTCGCGCCAATATCCCGACAGAGCGGCATCGTACCCGATCCAAAGTGGGGATATTTTATGCAGGTTTACCATGTCGATAAACCATTGCGTCACCGCATGATAATCCACAGTTGCTCCGTCGCAGATTGTAAGCCAATCTTGATCCGCCCAAAGTCTGTATGGGGCCTCTCTTTTGCTCGCCGATTCTACGTCATCTACCCGTGATTGTGGCAGGAAGTAGTGTTGCAAAACGTAAAAATTCCGGTCGTTCGGTCGGCAAACCATCAGCGTAGCGCATGTCAAATCGGTTGTTGCCGACAAGTCACACCCGCCGATAGCATAGGTATCATCGAGATACTCCATGTCGATCTTGGTTTCGTTTACCGCAGACTCGTAAGAGAGCCAGGCTTCGGATGAGTTTTCCGGCACATTGAAATCTTTTGTCAGCACGGTCGGAAGGGTTTTAGGGTCTCGCCTGGCCAGCGCCACCAATTCGGACAAGGCGGATATCGACTTGATCTTCCCGAGCCCCGGATTTGCTTTTTCCCAGCACTCCGGTTTGTCCCATTCGTCACGCCTGTCCAGTTCGTATATCAGCGGCAGCACCCTGTAGTCTTCGTACCCGGCATCCCATAGCGCAACGTGCGAGTAATACGTGTATTTGTCGTCAAAAAAAGCCTCTCTTACAAAGCCATTTGTGGAGATCAGCCACGCCATCGGCTGCGTACGCGCAGACTGTGACTGCTTCATGACGTCGTACACCTTACTTGTTCTCGCTTCGTGCCATTCATCCAGTGAGAAAAAGTGTGTGTTAAGACCGTCCATGGTCTTTGTGTCAGCCGCGAGCGCCTTTAGAAACGAGAAGGTTCGTGAAAAGTAGATGTCGCTCTGTCGCTTTTGCGTGCATCCACGAAGCGCCGGGGACTGAGCGCGCATGTTGGCAGCTTCGTTGAACACGATCGCCGCCTGGTCTTTTTTATTGGCCGTGCAGTAGACCTCGGCGCCGCCCTCGCCATCCGCGGTGAGCATATACAGCTCGACGCCGGACGTCTCGGTTGATTTTCCGCACTTCCTTCCGCGTACATCTCCGACTTCTCGGAACCTTCGAAAGCCCGTTTCTTTTTCTTTCCATCCAAACGCAAGTTGAATCTTGGCTTTCTGGAAGAGTTCTAACCGGAGCGGTTTGCCGATCCACCGTCCTTTCGACCCTCTGCAAAATTTTTCAATGAAGTCAATGACCCTTTGTCCGGCTGCTTCATCAAAGTAAAACGGAAAGTCATTTGGTGGATTGTCCATCCACCCGACTTCCCGCTCGTAAACGGTTATGATTTTATGACACGCTGGCGTTTCGCCCGATTGAATCGCCTTGAGATATTCTCTAGGCCAGTTCACATTAACCGCCGCGGCAGAAGGCATCAAAGTCCTCCTCGGTACCGGGTCGGAGCGAATCGGGCAACGCATCCGCCAGCTGCCTCATTATCGATTGATAATTCTTATTCATTGTGTTGTACAACCTGATAACGGGACGCTCTCTTGTGTAGGGTGGCGTAGAAAGCGATTGGGTAAAAAATTCCGTGGATCCGTTGATCCGTATGTCATCTTCATAATCTTCGAGTGTGATCCTCATGAACGCCGCACGTTTGATAATTCCCTCTAGGTAGGAGTTTGTGTTTGTGTCCGCGTCTTTATAGATAGCGTTGAGGCGCTTCACCTCTTCGCCGATGCGTACCTTTTTCCGCTTCTCTTGTATTTGGTCAAGCTCTATCAGCAGCTTGCGTCTTTCAAGGCGCAGCGATTCATCCAAGAGCCGATCCGGGTCCTCTTTTATTGAAGCGTTTATCTCGACAAGGCGCGCGTTGATGGCTTTTTCTCTTTTTGTCATCGTCTGTCCTCCTAAATAACAGGGTAGGGGGGTCACGCGCAACCCGGTCAGTCGCAGGCGTGATGTTGTCAGGTGTAAGCTCAATGATGTGGTGAACTTCCGATGCCCGGGCATTGCA